>CANRNK010000081.1 GCA_947631985.1 uncultured Lachnospiraceae bacterium
CCGCTATAAAATTACGGATATTTCTGAAAAAGTTGGATATACGGATGGTAATTATTTTGGAAAGACTTTCAAACGGACTGTTGGACTGTCTCCCTCCGAATATCGCGATAAATACAAACTCTAACCTCTCATAAAGGAGTTGCAATGAAAAAGAAAATCCTAGCTCTGGGACATGGATACTTTTATAATATTAAGCTCAAACAAAAATTCATGATTTCACATATTCTGGTGGTTTTAATTCCTTCCTTCGTAATTGCAATATTGCTCTATAACCAATTGTCCAGCATCATGCTCTCTAATACCATCAAATCGGAGCAAAATCTTGCCAAGCAGACAGCTGGAAATATCGAGAATACGATAGACTCTGTCAAAGAAATTACGGATCAGCTTGCAACAGATGCTTATCTGAAACGGATACTTCACCTGACACCAGAAAATCTAAGCGAGAATCTAAACTCAAACGAATATTTTATCTCTGAAACGGCAAATTATCTGAATACAATTCATTCTACAATTGATTCCGATAAAATAACCGCTGTTAAAATATATATGGACGATTATTATTCCACTTATTACGAGAATCCGCTTGTGTCCTCAAAAAATATTTTTCAAGGCACACAGCCCATCGAAGGTTCTTACTGGTACGGCATCTTCTCAAGCACGTCCGTGCAGACTCTGATCTGCCCAAGTCTGTATCTGACTCCATCAGAAGAACAAAATTATGGTGAACTTGCCTATATTCGAAAGCTCGCGATTTTTCATGATGGTAGAGAATTGACAGCCTATGTTGCTGTCTATTTCAATAAAGAAAACATTGATTCGATTCTTCGTAAGAATATGTCCATTGCAGATAGTTCAAGTATCCTGCTCAATGAACGGGAGGCACTGATTTCCTCCTCTAATTATGCACTGTCCGGAAAATATCTGATTTACTATAATGATGTCCTCGAGAATCTGAATAACACCAACAACTTCAAACTTGTTTCCTTCGGGAGAGAACGCGTTTATATGGCGTATAACCAGATTGCTGATACCGACTGGATTATGGTTTCCCTCGTTCCTTCTACTGGCGTCATTGAAGAAAGTAGTTTTATTGTCTGGCAATTTTTTATTTCTTATTTACTTGTTGTTTTGCTGGCACTTTTTCTTTCTCTGACTTTATCAGGGTCAATCGTAAAACGTATTTCATCCGTAGTTGAACAGATGAAACAGGTAAAGTTTGGAAAACCACGACATCTTTACTTAAAAGCTGGTAAAGATGAAGTCGGCGATTTAGTCGATACCTACAATTATATGGTGGATGAAATGGTTACCCTGCTTGACAAGCAGACAGAAGATGCTGCTGCACTTCGTCAGGCCGAATTTCGGGCCCTACAGTCTCAGATTAATCCTCATTTTCTTTACAACACCTTAGATATGATCAACTGGCTCTCAAAAAGTGGAAAAGCAGAAGAAGTCTCCTCCGCTGTTCAGGCATTATCCAAATTTTATAAGTTCACATTGAGCAAGGGAAGTCCTTCCGTTACTGTTTCCGAGGAGCTGACTCATGTTTCCTTGTATATCAAACTCCAAAATATGCGATATAATAATAAGATTCATTTTCTGATTGATATTCCTGACGAATTGTTAGAATATGAAATGCCAAAACTTGTGTTTCAGCCTATTGTTGAAAATGCAATCCAACATGGTATTCTTGGTAAAGACTCAAAAGAAGGAAATATCGTATTGACCGGATGGTTGGATGGCAGTGACATTGTTTTCATTATCTCAGATAACGGAATTGGCATCCCAGAAGAAAAACTCCCCTTTATCCTTTCAGGAACCCAGGAAAATAAAACTGGCAATAATATCGGAATTTATAATACACATAAGCGGCTACAGCTATACTATAGCAACCAATACGGACTGACTTACCGCAGTATTGAAAATGTGGAGACAGAAGTTGAAATTCGGATTCCAGCACGAATGGCAACCCAAGAGATTCTTTAATACTTACAAAAAATGCCCCGTTTTCACGGGGCATTTTCTTTTCATTTTATTCAAATACTGTATTTGATTAGTCGTAAAGGTTTGGAGCAATTTTAGGATCTTCCATGTTATCAGCTGTATACCACTGGCATCCAGTATCAACATCAGCTACTGCTTCCCCTTTTGCTGCCGCAACAGCAAGTTCAACTGTTTTACGTCCAATTGAAAGTGGATCCTGTGTTACTGCACCTACTAAAGTACCCTCTTTTACTGCAGTTTTAATCACCACACCTGAGTCAAATGCCACACCAATAATACCGTCTGCGCCAAGTTTGTTCAGGTTTGCATTTGCATTTACAAGTGCCTCTCCTGAATGCTGGTTGGATGCATAAACTGCGATTACGTCAGCTTTGTTTAAAAGATTCATTCCATCAGTTGCAGAAGCTTCTGCTGTAACTGCTGCAGGTACTGCAACATCGATTACAACGTTAGCGCCATCCACTTTTGCTGCAAATTTGTCATGGCCTTCAACAGAAACTGTTTTGCCTGTAGCTTCAACCAAAGATTTCATTTTATCAATGAAGCCCTGTCCACGATTAACGATTGATTCGCTTGTTGCATCCTGTGACATAACACCGATTCTTACCGTTGCGGTTGCGTCTGCAATTTTTGCTTCAATTAATTTATAAGTTTCTTCTGCTGCAAGTTCACCTGCTGCGTAGTTATCTGTAGATGCATTTGCATACACTGCACCTTCTGGAGCACTTGGAACACCGGAGTCAAATCCAATAATTGGAATTTTACTATCCATAGCAGTCTGGATCAGATCAAGACAAGCTTCTGTATCAAGAGCTGCAAGACCAATTGCTGCTGGTTTTAAATTGATTGCATTATTTAACATCTGTACCTGATCTGCAATATCGCTTTCAGTCGCTGGTCCAACCATTTCCATTTTTACGCCAAGCTCTGCTGCTGCTTCCTGTGCGCCCTGGTAAACTGCCTGCCAGTACTGATGCTGGAATCCTTTGGATACAAGGTAAACGAGCATTTCCTCATCTGCTGCTGGAGCTGCTTCTTCTGCGACTGCTTCTTCCACAGGTGCTGCTTCTTCTGCTGGTGCTGCTTCCTCTGTTGCCGCTGGAGCTGCTTCTTCTGCTGCACTTCCACATCCCATAAGAACGGTTGCAACCATTGCTACACTAAGTAGCGCGCTTAATACTTTTTTCTTCATTTCTTACTTCCTCCCATATGATTATGAATAGTTTTTTACATATATTATAATCCTGTTGGATTTATAATCTGATTCTACTTTTTGTTCTTATTTTGAGTTCTTTTTTCTGTTTGCAACATCCGCAAATACAGCAATGATCAAAACAAATCCTGTAATAAACTGCTGATATTGATTCTGCAGACCGACAAAAGGAAGTCCTGTTTTTAAAACCGACATAATAAAGACACCAATTAAGGTTCCCGCAATCGTTCCATATCCACCGCTCATCGAAGTTCCTCCAATGACGACGCCAGCGATTGCATCAAGTTCAAGTCCTCCTCCATTTCCAGGTAACAGTGTTGAATAGGTAGCGGCATAAGATACGCCTGCGATTCCAGCAAAGGTACCACTAAAGATAAATGCAAGAGTTTCCCATTTCACTACATTGACTCCTGATAATCTGGTTGCTTCTTTATTGCTTCCAAGTGCTGTGATATAGCGGCCAGCTCTTGTTTTGTTCAATATAACTGACATTACGACTGCCAATACCAGCAAAAGAAGAAATCCTGTTGGAATCATAATATTTCCATTCGCTGTTGCAACATTAATTTTAAATATATTTCGAAACCATCCATCCGCCTGTGAAGATTGTGGCCAGGTAACACTCTGTGCCTTTGTAAAGATGGATCCAAATCCTTTTGAAATCATCATACTTCCAAGAGTCGCTATGAATGGCGGAAGTCCCATAACGGATACCATCAACCCATTACATAATCCAAAAAATGCTCCTATTAAGACGCCGACGATTAAACAAATTAAAATTGGTACGTTATATTTGGTTGCAAGTGTTCCCGAAATCAAGGAAGAACAAACCAGAACTGTTCCGATTGAAAGATCAATTCCTCCTGTAATGATTGCAAAAGTAACACCGATTGCCATAAACCCGATATAGTAGGAAGCATCCAGAATACTTACAAATGTGCTGTATTGGCGAAACGCTGGACTTGCAATACTGAAAAAAACAAATAGGACAATGAGTGCAAGAATTGCGATTGCTCTCTGGGTACCGACCGCCTTCACAACCGGATTATTTAATAAGGGATTTTTCTTTGTGCTTGTGTTGTTTGACATTTCTTTTCTTTCCTCCTGATTAATTTCGTAACGTAGCAGCATCCATAATTGTAGTCTGAGATGCTTCTTCTATCGATAGCTCACCGGTTTTTCTTCCCTCACACATAACGATAATCCGATCGCTCATACGAAGCACTTCCGGTAGTTCCGATGAAATCATGATGATGGATTTCCCCTGTGCTGCAAGTTCATTCATCAGATGATAAATTTCGCTTTTCGCACCGACGTCAATCCCCCGTGTTGGCTCATCAAAGATGAGAATGTCACAATTTCTTACAAGCCACTTGGCAATAACAACCTTCTGTTGATTCCCTCCTGACAGATTCATTACTGCTGTTTCTACTGTAGGTGTTTTGGTTTTCAATTTCTCAACATAAATTTCTGCTTCTCTTTTTTCTTTTTTCTTGTCAATAAAAAGTCCTTTTGTAAATTGATCTAGTGTCGCCATTGTTGAATTTTCAGCAATTGTTTTCTCAACAATAATGCCATACCGTTTTCTGTCTTCTGACAAATACCCGATCCCAACATTGACAGCATCCTGTGGTGTCTTAATGATCACTTGCTCACCATTGACATAAATCTCTCCGCTTTCAATCGGATCTGCTCCAAAGATGGCTCTTGCTGTTTCCGTTCTACCAGCACCCATCAATCCTGAAAAGCCAAGGATTTCTCCTTTTCTCAAATCAAAGCTGATGTCTTTTACCATTTTACCTGCATTTAAATTCTTAACACTTAATACAACCGGTGCATCTTTGGGTACATTACTTTTTTGCTTTGGATCTTCATAAATGACTCGACCAACCATCATATTTATAATGTCGCTTTTGGTGCAATCTTTTGTAATTAATGTTCCTACGTACTCTCCATCTCTCATAACGGTAACCCGGTCTGTAATGACATTGATCTCATCCATCCGGTGGGAAATATAAATAATTCCCATGTTCTTCTCTCTCAAATCTCTGATAATTTTAAATAGTTCTTCTATCTCTGAATCTGTTAAGGCTGCTGTTGGTTCATCAAAGACAATTAGTTTTGCATCCTTAGAGATTGCCTTTGCAATTTCACACATTTGCTGCTTCCCTACGGTAAGATTTCCCATCGTTTCTGCTGGATCAATCTCAATATTGAGTTTCTGAAATAACTTTTTTGCTTCTTCGTTCATTTTTCGATCATTGATTAGTTTTCCTGTCATGATCTCTCTTCCAATGAAAATATTCTGTGCCACAGTAAGATGATTCATCATGTTCAGTTCCTGATGTACGATGGATATCCCTGCATCCTGTGACTCTCTTGGACTCTCAAACTTAACTTTTTGACCTTCAAATGTAATCTCTCCACGATCCAATGCATAGATTCCGGTCAAAACTTTCATCAATGTGGATTTCCCAGCTCCATTTTCACCCATGAGTGCATGTACTTCTCCCTTGTAAAGGTCAAAGTCCACCTCTTTTAAGGCATGGACACCTACGAAAGATTTATCAATTCCTTTCATTTTCAAGATCAATTCACTCACATCTTCACCTTCCTTTAATCCTTCTGTCTTCTGCTCTGTTTTGATTATAGTTTTAATTATCCGTAAGTGAAATTGAAAATCTTATTAAAAAAGGTCAAAAAATTACTGTTTTGTAATTTTTTGACCTTTTTGCTATTTTATTTTTTTCTTCGATTAATCCTGTGCCTCTCTGAATTGTCTCCCTACAAACGGAAATAACAGCTTTTGATTTTCTTCCGTGTACATATTTTCTTTGGTGATTAGTTCAGATCCTGAATCGAGCTGCACCTTAAACTCTTCATTTTTTAAAATCTTATATGCCTGCTCAATGCCAAGGTATCCCATATTAAACGGTTTTTGAACTACAATTCCAACGAAAACTCCCTCCTCTAATAATTGTACTTCTTCTATCGAGTTATCGAATCCAACCATTTTTATTTTCCCTGCCATTCCAAGATCTTTGATTGCATTAGCAGCACCAACGGCTGCATATTCATTGGTTCCTATCACAAGGTCCAGATCTGGATATTTTTTCACCAATTCTTCCGTGAGAGAATATGCCTTTTCAAATGTCGAATCGCAAAATACCGTTTCTACAATCTGTGATTTCCGCTTTCCAAGAATATATTCAAGCCCTCTGATTCGTTCAATTGCTGTTGATGAGGATTTGACATGTCCAACAACAGCAATCTCCGTATTATCATCTATGTATGACTTCGCGAGATTCCCCATTTTCGATCCGGCAATAAAATTATCAGTTGCTACAATACTATCCCAGACGGGTTCTTTGACTTCGGAATCAATAAAAACAAGTTTGATCCCCCTCTTTCTCACTTCTTTTACCGCCTCCAGTGTTCCAGTGTAATGGCTTGGTGAGACGAGGATTACATCTGGATTTTGTTTGATTGCTTCAAGAATTAAAGCATTTTGTTTTTCAAAATCTTCTTCCCGTTGCGGTGCAATTATGGTCAGGTCGATGTGATATTCTTCCGCTGCCATTCTTGCGCCAGCAATCAGTGCTGTCCAGAACTCATTGTTATTATCGATGATTTTAGGAATATAAACCATCTTGATTTGATTTTCCTCTTGCACTCCACGTCCAAGCACCCATCCCATCGCCACAATTCCAAGAAGAGCAAGTGCGAGCAAAATTTTATGTTTCTGATTTCTCATAGCAATCATTGTTCCTTTCTGTCAAGAGCGTGAAAGACTTATCTTTCACGCCCCCCTACCCTCTTCCTGGAATTGTTACAGTCACCTTGGTACCTTCTCCAAGAACGCTCTCATAACGGACTCCATACTGTGGACCGTAATATAACTGTAGACGCATATGAACATTATACACACCCACACCATTGGAATGCTTGTTTTCTTTCTTCTCATCCAAAATATGCTCTAATGTTTCCGCATTCATCCCTGCACCGTTATCCTTGATGATGAGTTGAATCTTTCCATCACATTCGAGTCCCTCAATCTGTATCAGACCGATTTCTTCCTTGTATTTTATTCCATGGTAAATTGCATTTTCAACAAGCGGCTGCAAAATCAGCTTTACAATCTCTATCTGCCTGATGTCCTGGTCAATCTTAATTTCAAATTCCAGTTTGTCTTTATAGCGCATTTTCTGAATTGTCAGATAGCTCCTTACATATTCTACTTCTTTTTCAATTGAGACCGTCTCCGCCTGATTTGAAAAGCTTTGTCTCATTAGTTTTGCCAGGGAAGAAGTCATAAGTACCACTTCTGTGTTTCTTCCACCTTCTGCCATCCAGATAATGGAATCCAGTGTATTATATAAAAAGTGCGGGTTAATCTGAGACTGTAATGCACGCAACTCACTTTTTCTTTTTTGTCTTTGTTCGTATATATTTTGTTGCATCAGATTTTGGATTTCTTCTGTCATCACATTAAAAGAATTGCTCAGACTTCCAATTTCATTATTTGAATGAAGTGTAATACTTGCACTTTCAAAATTTCCCTTTTCAACCTCCTTCATTGAATTCTTTAACACTTTGATTGGTTTGGTTATCGTAGAAGACAATAACGTTGCCGTAATCACCGCAATCATAAATAAAATTCCTGCTGTAAAAAGGTAGATCAACTGCGTTTCTTCTTTTCCCTTCATCAGCTCATCCGTATAGGCTACCCCTACAATCGTCCATCCCGTCTTTTCTGACCGGGAAATGGTATAGAGCCTGCTATCAGTTCCCTCATTTGTTACAAAATAGCTCGTTTTCGACTCCAGTATTTCTTCAATTCTCTCTTCCTTAAGTCCACTATACAAAAGCTGTTGTTGTGGATGATAAATAATTCTGCCGTCTTTATCTAGAATATAGATGTATCCCCGTTCTCCCATGCTGTTATTTTCACACAAATCACTGATGATATCATAATTAAGATCAATGAAAAACAAACCCGCTCTCTCATTTGTATAAGGATTACGAATCGCTCTGCTTAGCGTTACCACCCACTGGTACTTGTTTTTTACCAAGTTCTGAACATGAGAAGAGGAGAGAGAGGTACCATTCTCTCTTTTGATTGCTTCCATTGCCCATTCGAGATCATAAAGGCTGATATTCTGGTTGAGTTCATCATTCCCGGTATTTACAAGACTTCTTCCCTGATTAGAAAACACAACTACATTACTGATATCTTTTCTGCTCTCCATAACGGTTTTGAACTGTGCCTGTATTCTCTCAAAAATAGTTTTCTGCTGTGCGGAACTTGTGGTCTGTCCGAACAGGTATTGTTGCACATCATTATTATTGGATACCAAAAGTGAAATATTCTCCATATAATCGATATAGGAATCAATATCTGTATTGATCAGATCAATGATCTGTGTTGTATAAGAAATTGAATTGTTTAGAATCCTGTCCTGGGTATAATTTAGTGAAACAACTAAAAATACCAGCAATGCCGAGACAATCAGAATTGAGAACGACACGATCATAGAGGTCCGAATACTACTAAAAACTTTATTCCAGGCTTTTTTTACTTGTAGAAGTAACAATGGATTACCTCATTTCTCTTGCATATTCCTTAGGTGTCTTACCAGTTGCCTTTTTAAATGAAATGCTAAAATAATGCGGGTCTGTAAACCCAACCTTATCAGCAATTTCATAATTCTTTAAATCTGTATGTTCTATCAGTTCTCTGGCCTTCTGCATTCTGATACGGATTAGTGACTCCATAAAGGTCTCCTGATAGCTGCTTTTAAAAACCGAACTAAATCTACTGATGCTGATTCCCAGATAATTACACATAAAATTAAGACTAAGATTTGGATTATCATAGTTCTTCTCTAAATAGTCCATGGCAATCACCGCATATTTTTTCTGTCCCACGTTTTTCTGGTCAGAAAGTCCGACACTGAGGGCAGTGCAAAAACTTTTAAGCTCCCCTGCCATCTCCTCGACAGAAATCGAGGTGGCCATTTTGTAGAGTAGATCCTCTTTTTTCCGATCCAGCTCAGGTTCTCTTCTTTCCATGATTTTCATTAATTCTATTGCAGCCTGGGCTAACTGTTGTGCATAAATAGCAACTTTTGCAGGTTCAATATAAGCAGACTTTATTTTCCAGATTGCTTCCTCAATCGATTGGTTGATTTTTTCATGGTCCCCCAGTTTGATTGCAAGTCCCAATTCATCTATTTCAGGAATAATATCAACACTCTCCTGAATTTTCCCTTGTAGCAGTTCCATGTCGACGGGTTTTCGATCCGAAAACTTCATACCATAGGCAATCCCCTGTTTTGCACTTTCTGTAGAACGTGACATAGTTCCAATCAGAGTCACATATTCCCCTATCCCGATTACGAGTTTAAGCTTTGTAGTTTTAAAAACTGTATCCATGATTTCTTCGCACACATCATTTGGGACTTGTAAAAATTCTTTTGGTTTATTTGTGTGAAACAATAGATAAACATGATTTTCATTTCCCATGAACACGATCCCGGCATCTGTTTTTGCGACAATTTCATCTGCTATGTTATACACAACAAAGTTCATAAGTGCACTCTGTTTTTTTTCTTCCTCTCGTTCTGGTTCCACTCCATTTTGCACAATCCAAATCACTGCAACCCGGTAAGCCTGATATTCCAGCCGAATGCCCACTTCGCGCATCTCTCGTTCCAGTTCTGACTCCGATTGTCTCCCCTGAATCAGGTTAAGTAATACATTTGATTTTAGATAAAGTTCATTTTTATGATACACTTTATTAATTCGGCTGACTTTATTTTTTTGTCTGCGCTCTTCATCCATTTTTTCCTTCAGTTTGGTCAAAACTTCCGATAACTCGAATGCCGTAACAGGTTTAAGCAAGTAATCTTCCACATGATACTGAATTGCCTTTTTTGCATATTCAAATTCATCAAAACCACTAAAAATGATTACTCTGACATCTGGCGTGTTTTGATGAATATATTCACTTAACTGCATTCCGTCCATATAAGGCATACAGATGTCTGTCAGCACAACATCTACTTCTGTTTCCTCTAAGAATTCGATTGCACTTTTCCCATTTTCACAGTTTCCTGCTAATTCATAGCCAAGTCCATTCCAATTAATATTCTCACAGATTGCTTCTCTGACTAACACTTCATCTTCAACAACAATTACTCTGTACATTTTTGCACCTCTTCATCCACAAACCAACACATCTTTTTCTTTAAAAAAATCAAAGGAGATAGTCTGGAAGATCACTCTTGATTCTGCTGATGATTCTGATTTTCTCTTCCTGAATATTCGTTGACTCTTTCTGATCAGCAACAATAGATTCGCACTCTTCACTTTTCTGACTTGCAACCTTTACTGAATCCACTGCTCTTAAAATACTTTTTTTACCAACTGCCATTTTGTGCAACCTCCCTTGCAAGTTGTTTATATTCTCTGGCACTCCGACACCCTTTTTTGAAAAATGCAACAGGCATACTGTTATCTTGTGCCCATTCAATCGTGCTATCAACCCGAATGATCGAAGCAAAAACCTTCACTTCTGATAGTTCCTGCAATGTCGCCAGCGTTTGTCTATAATAGTTTTTTCTCTCATCTGCCTTTGTAACTGCTATCCCTGCGACACGAATTGTCGGAATCATTTTCTTGACGTCTT
>CANRNK010000082.1 GCA_947631985.1 uncultured Lachnospiraceae bacterium
ACCTGTTCCGTATCCATCGGTATCACCGCTCTTCGCTGCGACAGTAGACGTTCCATTGTTGTTTAGGTTAGTGGAGTTCTTGAAATCAACGCTAACATTCGAAAAATTACCATATCCGCCAAAATTAAGTGTTACCGTGGAACCTCCAGCACCAACGCTCGTAAAGGTACCATCATCGATGCTATAATTTACAACAGATCCTTCAAATCCCGTAAAGGTAATTCTATTATCATTTGCAGTATCCACAACAGAACCCAATGTTGGCGCTGTTGCTCCATTCTGAATCAATTGCGAAATCTTTATATTCTTTCCCGTATCAGATGGATTATCTACATACGAATCAAGAAATTCATTGACATTAGAAAATCCATAAAGCGTTGCAAGTGTTGTCACGTCAGATGAATATCCTGTAGTTGAATCCCACAAATCATCATACGAGGTTGGCGTTCCTGATCCAATCGTATAGTCGGCTGCAGCAAAGGTAGCACCCGTTGTCTGCGCTGTCTTATCTGTTAAATAAGCCTGTTCTCCACCCATAGAAAGCAACGGAAATCTAGAAATAACAGAGGTATTACTCGAATCCAGCACATCACTTAATTTCAATCCATATTGACCATCTTTCATTTCTGTCATACTCATTTTTGCAGTATAGCTGTATCCAAGGTTATCATAAAAGGACAGATTCATAATTTTTCCAGTTGAACTGGTTGCATCTGTATCATTTTTATCAATAATTCCAGAAATATATGCTCTTGATGTCGCTTCTGGTGGGTAGGTCATATTTTCGGCACTCATAATACGAAGTGCATCTACGGTGTCCTGTTTGATATTCAGGCCTGTCTCATCCACGCCCCATCCCATAACATTATAACCATTACTAGACATTGCAAGATTACCTGCAGCGTCTACATAGAAAGAACCGTCACGCGTGAAAAAATTGGTTGCTCCATCGCTTACTACAAAAAACGCATCCCCTGTGATTTTGATGTCAAATGGATTTCCTGTTGTCTGTGTCGCACCTGCCGTTGTAATTGCCGTACTGATTGCTCCGGATTTTACACCAAGACCGATTTGCTTTGCATTGGTTCCTGCGGTTCCGGTCGTTGCATTTGGTCCGGAAGCACTCTGTGTTGTCTGGTACATTAGTTCACTGAAAGTGATAGAACTTGACTTATAAGCTACTGTGTTGACGTTTGCAATATTGTTACCAATAACGTCCATTTTGATCTGGTGTGTTTTTAGTCCTGATACACCAGCATACAATGATCTCATCATAATGAAATGACCTCCTGTAAATTCTTGTGATGTCCGTTGCCCCTTCTGTCATTCGGGGGGCTGTTAGCTTCCTAAAGGTCCAGCTAATTGATCACGGCTCCATCAATATTAGTAAATATGTTCTCGTTTGCTTCTGTCTGGTCCATTGCTGTCACAACTGTTTTATTCGGGATATTGACAATAAATGCATATTCATCAACAATCACCAGTGAATCTTTAATTCCTTTTTCTCCTGCTTTTTTCGTTCCCTCGTTGAGACGTTCCAGCTGATTGGTGGTTAATTCAATCTTTCGATCAGCCAGTCTGTTGGCTGCATGTTTTGAAAACTTCACTTCCGAAGTGTCACTTTGTTTTGTTTTCTGGTTCAATATCTCCTGAAAAGTTGCTCCCTCTGTCGTCGTGACTGGAGTATTTTTATTTATTTTCTGGCTGTTTAGATATTGATCCTGCAGTTGCTCAATGGATCGAAACTGTCCACTATTAATCTGCATTCTGTTTCCCTCCTCCTTGAGGTGACTCGTATCTTACTTTCTTATGCTTCGCTTGCTTCTTTTGAAGCTTCTGCAGCTTTTTCCAACTCCGTGATCTTGCTTACATAACTTTGAAGAAGTGTTTTTACGTCGGTTGCAACAAACTCTTTTTGATACTCTGTCATTTCTGTATAAATCTTATTCAACTCTGTGATTTCAGTTTTACTACTTAATGTAGTATTTGCAACGGTTGGAAGTTTTGCCATTCTTGCTACAAGGTCTGTAGCCATATTATAGGCTTCTAAGTAAGTTGGATCTACAACACTGTCCAGATCATCAATGGAATAAAGCGAACTATTAATCGAAAGATATGCTTTATTATTTTCAATCTGCACAAAATCAACTTTTCCATATACGTAATCGGTATTCCCTGTTGTTTCACTGGTCACTTTCATATAAACATGTTGTCCCACCAGTGCAGATGCTCTCTGTAAACTAACATTTGAATTAACGTTTTGCATTTGTTCTAATTCTGAGAAAGTCGCATATTGTGAAATATATTCTGTGTTTGATGTTGGTTCTAATGGATCCTGGTACTTCATCTGTGCCACAAGTAACTGGAGGAAATCATCCTGGTCAAGACTGTTTGCACTAGATGCTTTTTCTGTAGAGAGAGAGGTTGCCGAGGCTGTGGTTTGTTGAATTTTGCCATCGGTTACTGATGCAATTAAACTCATCTTTGCTCCTATCTTCATGCTTCTGCATGTTTTTGTATTTCTGTTATGCTTCTAATTCTATGGTGACTCCATTTTCTCTCATCATCGAAACCTGTATGAGTTCTTCCTCATTTAGTTCCTGTTCTGATTCTAATTCATCAAGTACCATACGTTTCCTTGCAGTACCGGTTTCCCTTGCATTCTGGTTGTTTGCCTCATCCTGCTGTTGTCCACCCTGTTCCATCGCTCTTTCAAACTCATGACTTGCGACAGTAACTTCTACTGCTTCAATTTTTATCCCCTGATCTTCTAAGGTTGTTTTTAGCTGTGCAACCTGCATTTCAATGGCACTCTTCACTGCTTCGCTCTGTGCAATAAACTGTGCTGTAATCGCTCCATTTTTGTAAGTAAGCTGTAAATTAATCGTTCCAAGACTTGCTGGTTGTAACTGTAATTCCATTTCTGTGATTTCAGGGCTGGCATTCAGCTTCATGTATTCAATCAGCTGATCCCCAATTGCTGTCGCGCTCGGTGTTGTATACGCTGCAACTGCTTCAAAAGTAGCCGTAGGAATCGGTGTTGCCTGACCTGTCATTGTCGGTGATATCGTTTGATTTCCGATCATTCCTTCATTGGAACTCTGTTTGTCATCTCCATTTTTTTGTTCTTGTTGATTGTCATTTGAAGTTTGACTCTCTAATTTACCCGTTGCCTGTTCTTCCGTCACAGCTGCATCTGTCTCTTGCTTACCCGAATCCAGCTCTGTCGTATTCTTTTCTTTTGTTTCTATCACTTCTTTGTTTGTTCCCTCAGCTTGTCCCATTTGTTCTGTATCCTGTTTTACAATTGTTGTAGCCGTCTGAGTTTCAGAAATCACCAGTTCTGCTTCATTCTCCTGTATAGATGTTTCATCTGGAATACTTCCCTCCGTTAGATTCATCCCCTCTTGTGGTATTTCCGTCTCTAATTCCGTACCATAAATCGCCTGCATTTGTGTCAGGATTTCCTGCATTTGCTCTGGTGAAACTGCCAAGGCCTCCTGTATCTGCGAAAGCATCGTTTGTGTTTGTGACAGCAATTGATTCAGACTGTCATACAAATCACCATTCGTAAGTAAGGAAAGCATATCATTCTCTCCTGATACCGTTAAAACTAACTGCGTCAACATCTCTGGTTGGAATAGAGCAATTGCTGTGATTCCAAGTTCCTGCATCGCCGTTTCAATTTCTTCCACACTCACACCAAGTTCCTCTGCCACTTGTTCTACTAGTTTGTCGGCTTTTCCGGAGAGCGTATTCTTCGCTTCTTCCTCTGAAATGGTTTTACTTTTCTCAATCTCTAGTTTTTGTGGAATGTCTTTTTTGCCAGCATATTCTTTTGCTGCATAAGGTTCCACGTTGGTGTCGGTTTCTTTGGTACTAGTATGATTGCTGGAAGACTTCATGAATTCAGAAAACGAAACAACATCTTTTTGTGTCATTCCATCCTGAAAGGAAGCTCCACTCACATTCATCAGTATAGAACCAACTCCCATAACCTGTGTACTGGTCATTATTCTTTCTCCTTTCTTCAGTTTTCAATGTTCATACAATTTATAATATCCTTACGGTTATTATCATAATAGTTATCGGTAACT
Organism: uncultured Lachnospiraceae bacterium; assembly: GCA_947631985.1. Classification (GTDB taxonomy): domain Bacteria; phylum Bacillota; class Clostridia; order Lachnospirales; family Lachnospiraceae; genus SZUA-378. Next base: position 4,098 of record CANRNK010000082.1, read on the forward strand.
TAATCCTGTTTCTTAACTGTCCGGCTCCATAATTTTTGTAATCTTTGATGATACCACTGGATCCATCGCACCCAGGATTTTCCCTCTGTTTTCTGTATCCATCACACTAAGAATTCTTGCAGTCAGGTCAAGATTATCCGTCATAGCCTCAAAAATAGCAGCGGCTTCTTTTGGTTTCATCTCCGAATATGCATTCGCATAATCTGTTACTTCTTTGCTTTCTTCTAACTGAACGATAACCTGTTTATACAAATATTCTGCTGTTGCAGGATCCATTCCTTCGTAGTATTTCTTATATTCCTCAGCTCCTGGCCCATTTTCAGCGTAGATTACTTCTTCGTAAAATTCATTCTTGATTCGTTCAAACTCTACCTGATTGTTCTCAAAGGTCTTCAGCCTTTCAATTTCAGCTTTCAGACTTTCTACATCTTCCACATGTGTCGTATTTGCAGTATTTGCCATAGCAAGCTGTTCTTCCAATACCTTGATCTGATCAACCGCTTCACGAAGACTGGAATATCCACCATAATCTTCCTCTTCTGTAGATCCACCCGCAATCTTTTCCTTCGGAAGAATTGTATTCACAACGGGAATGTCTTTTAAAACAGGACTTAATACACCAGAGCCAAAGCCACCAACATCCAGTTTGATCAAGAGTACAAGAATCCCAATCCAGATTAAGACAATCAAGGTCGTCACCAAAAAGGTGGAGACTGGCTTTGAATCTTCTTCGTCAAGCGAGGCTTCCTGCGATGCCAATTCTTTTGCTTTTCGTTTTGCTTCTTTTTTCTGCTCATTCATTTCAGCTTTTAATTTTTTCTTTTCCTGCTTCAGCTGATTTTTATCAATAATTGGTGCTTCCACTTCTTCCACTCTATTTTCTCTTGCCATCTCTTCCTCTCTGTCTGCGATTATTCCCTTGGCTTATCAATTTCTTCCACAGAATCAGGGTCATCTGTAAGATTTTTCCCAAACCGGTAACTTGTCAACTGATCAATCTCTTTACTCTCGCTTGCATTGATTTCTTTGATAAATTCTTCCATTGCTTTTTCTTTCAGATTCTCATGTGTTTTTCGTTCAATCATGAACCCGGTTAGTTTCTGTTCTGCCTCATCAACCTTTTTTTGTGCCATACTGACTTCTATCAACTGTTCTTTGATAAAGTCATCCATCCGCTTCATCGCTTCCTGGGATTCTAGTATCTTCGAAACACGAAGACTTTGTTGTAAGAGTTTACGTGTTTCATTTTCATATGTCTTTTTTCTGGACTGTAATTTTTTAAGCTTTTCTTCCTGTTCATTTAAAAACATTCTCGCCTGAGCGTATTCAATTTTTGCCTGCGATTCCATCTGGTTCTTGATGTCAAGTATGTTCTGCATACGATATTTGAATTTAGCCATTTACTTAAGCTCCCATGCCCTAATTTTCAAAAATTTGTTTCATCGCCTGAACAGATTCTTCAAAATCGTATTTTTCATTTACATCCTGTTGCAAAAATTCATTTACCTGACTTATTTTGGCAATTGCGTTGTCAATATTGGGATTGGAGCCCGATTTATATGCACCTATATTAATTAAATCTTCTGCTTCATTGTAAGTTGCAAGTACATTTTTTAAACGCCCTGCCGCTGCTTTATGATCTTTTGTCGTAATCTCACTCATACATCTAGAGATGCTTTGTAACACATCGATTGCAGGGTAATGATTCTTATGCCCCAGCTTTCTGCTCAACATAATATGTCCATCAAGAATGCTTCTTGCGGTATCCGTAATTGGCTCATTAAAATCATCTCCATCGACGAGAACCGTATATAAACCAGTAATAGAACCTTTTTCGGATCTGCCTGCCCGCTCTAGCAGTTTTGGCATTTCCGAGTAAACGCTGGGTGGATATCCTCTTGTAACAGGGGGTTCCCCACTTGCAAGTCCGATTTCTCTTTGTGCCATTGAAAATCTTGTCAGAGAATCCATCATAAGCAAGACATCTTTCCCCTGGTCTCTGAAATATTCTGCAATTGCAGTCGCTGTTTTTGCAGCTTTGTTTCGTTCCAGAGCTGGCTTGTCCGACGTTGACACAACAACAATCGAGCGTTTCATTCCCTCCACACCAAGATCTCGTTCAATAAACTCTCGAACCTCTCTTCCACGTTCTCCTATCAGTGCAATCACATTCACGTCAGCCTTTGTATTCCTTGCAAACATACCCATCAAAGTCGACTTGCCAACTCCTGACCCTGCAAAAATACCAATTCTCTGCCCCTTACCAACCGTGATCAAACCATCCACCGCCTTTACACCAAGTGGTAACACCGTATCAATCAGCGTTCGCTTCATTGCTTCTGGTGGTGGCGCTTCTACAGGGTATGCAACTCCGCCCATCAAAACTTCCCCATCAAGCGGTCTTCCAAGACCATCCAGTGTTTTTCCCAGAAGTTCTTCGCCTGCTCTGATAAAAAGTGAAGTGCCAAGATTTTCGACCAGACATCCAAGACCAATCCCATCTATCTTCTCATATGGCATAAGCAATGTTTTTCCATCTTTAAATCCAACTACCTCTGCCAAAATCGACTGATTTGATTCCACATCGGCATGAATTCGACACAAGTCACCAAGCTTCGCCTCTGGGCCAGCTGATTCTATTGTCAGACCTACTACATTGAGCAGTTTTCCTAACTGTCTGTAGAATGTCTTTCCTTTTATCTTTTGATATTTATGCAAATCAAGATTGGAAATCAAGGGAATACCATACCTCTCTATTACTTCATTTTATTTATCTGATTTTATTTATTTTTCTCATAAGATAATAATTTTAATTCACGTGACAAACCAACTAACTGAGTATCGATTCCACAGTCGAAGATTCCGCCGCCTGTTTCAATCATACATTGTCCTTGCGAAAGAGTTATGTCCTTTAATATTTCAACGGTAGAACTTTCAGAAACCATTTCATTGATTACCAGTCTTTTCTCCGAAATATAAGCATAATCCTCCTGAGATACGCGAATGATAAAATCTTTGCTAGATTCTCCTCCACCGATAATATTCTGGATTGAGAATAGAATCACCTCTCGAAATCTTGCAAGATCACAATGAAAAATGTGCTCATAAATACCTGTAAGGGCATCCACAAAAAGAGGTTCCACCTCTTCTAACTTGTTCTGGTAGGATTCCTCCATTTTTGCCTGGTCAAACTTAAGCTTCTCCACTTTTTCCTGATACTTTTTTTCAGCCTGCAAGTTTCCTTCTTCAAGGCCACGCTGGTATCCTTCCTGGTGGGCCGCTTTCTTGATTGCTTCCGCTTCTCTTGAGGCCTCAGCCAGCATGGCATCTGCCTCCATCCTCACCTGCTCCATTAACTCTTCATGAGTTGGACCTGTATATGCAGGTTCTGCTTTTAGCACACCCAAATGAGACATTCCCGTTTCAGATTCTGGATTATCAAAATCCTCTAGTAATGTCTCAACAATTTGTGCATCTATCCCTTCTGAAAAATCCGCTTTGTTTTCTGCATCTTTTAATTCTTGTTTCATAATTTCACGGAGATGGTTCATTTTGATTTCCATCTGTTCATTTGAATCAATAACTCTTTTTTCATCCCCTCGAAGAATCACATAATTTGACTTAAACAAATTATTAGACAATAATCTCGTCACCTCCGCCTCTGGAAATTACAATTTCAGCAGAGTCTTCCAGTTTTCTGATGATATTTACAATCTTTTGCTGTGCCTCTTCTACATCTTTCATACGTACCGGACCCATGAATTCCATATCTTCTTTTATCATAACTGCAAGACGTTTGGATAGGTTGTTAAAGATTGCTGCCTGTACCTGTTCATTAGAACCCTTTAAGGCAATTGCAAGATCATTATTATCTACATCACGAAGTACACGTTGAATTGCCCTGTCATCAAGAAGCAGTACATCTTCAAACACGAACATTTTCTTTCTGATCTCATCTGCCAATTCTGGTTCTTCAATCTCAAGACTTTCCATGATATGTTTTTCAGTTCCTCGGTCTACCGCATTCAGAATTTCAACAACTGCATCCACACCACCAATAATCGTATAATCCTGATTCACAAGAGATGCGAGCTTGGATTCCAGTACTTTTTCTACTTCTTTGATAACATCCGGACTGGTTCGGTCCATCATCGCGATACGTTTCGCAACATCCGCCTGCCTGTCCGGTGTTAAAGACGAAATAATAGAAGAAGACTGACCCGGTGACAAATAGGATAAAATAAGTGCGATCGTCTGCGGATGCTCATCCTGTATGAAATTCAACAGCTGTGAAGCATCTGTTTTTCTAATAAATTCAAACGGTTTCACCTGTAAGGAAGCCGTTAATTTACCAATCACATCCATGGCCTTGTCAGAACCAAGTGCCTTTTCAAGCAATTCTCTTGCGTATCCAATTCCGCCTTCTGCAATATACTGCTGCGCAAGACAGATTTCATAAAACTCATTAATGACAGCATCTTTTATCTGTGGAGTAATACTCCTTGTATTGGCAATTTCCAGAGTCAATTCCTCAATCTCTTCTTCTTTTAGGTGTTTAAATACCATAGAAGACTTCTCCGGTCCAAGTGCAATCAGTAGAATTGCGGCTTTTTGTGTTCCATTAATCTTATCTTCAACAAGTCGAGCCATTTTCTACCCCCAATCTTCACTAAGCCAGTTACGCAACAGATTTGCCACCGCTTCTGGATTTTCTTCCACAAATTTCTCTATCATCTGGCGTGCCTGCGATTTTGTTTCCATTTCAATATCTTCTAACAGGACAGCTGGTGTTGATTGCAAAAGATTTTCTACTGAAAGTTCTTCTTCTGCTTCCTGTGATTTTGCGATTCTCATACTCCTCAATACAACAAATACCAAAAGTCCCAGAATGACTACAATCAAGAGAATCTGAATCACATCCGTAACTTCAATTCCCGCTCCCGGACTGTCAACGAACATTGGTTCTTCATATGCCACAATTGAAATGTCGTCTTCCGCAATCCCAGTTGCTTTTGCAACCATTGTGATAAATTCTGCGTCCACAGTCACCCGGGTCCGCTCAGCATTGGCAAGCTTGTATTCATTCCACGTGATTCCATCTAACAACCCCTGGTCTCTTGCATCCTCTTCATTCGTGACACGATACTGAATCGCCGCAACTGACAAGGAGGACTCATCATACACAATTGCTCCTGCAGGCTTTCTCTGACTTGTTATCGTTTCATTCGGCAAATAATCCCTTGATTCTTCTGTTACAGCATCTGTACTATACTGATTATCTTCATAAACATAAGTTGTTTCTCCATTGGCATCTGTCCCAGGGACACCGCCATTCCCCCCCGTCGAATCCGACTGGTACACATCCTCATGACTTAGAACACCCTGTGTCTGACCTTCAGCAGGGGTATAATCATGTTGTGTGACATCCGTAGAAGAAAAATCAATTTTCAAGTTCATAGCAACTTCAACATTATCAAATTCGTTTGTTCCAAGTAACACTTTTCGAACTTCGTTCTTCACCAAATTTTCCGCCTGTTGTTTTACGGATAACTGATTGCTGGCTGACCCCGCCAGTGTAAAATCATCTTCTCCTGAAAAAAGAAGATTCCCAAGTGTATCTATAATCGTAATATTCTGGGTTGTTGTATTACCCAAGGCTGTCGCTACCACTCTCGCAATCGAAGCTGGCGCCTCTTCCGGCATATCTCCTTCCAATTCAAGTATAATACTTGCAAAAGACTCTTCATCCTCAGCAATCAGCGTTCCATCATCTGTCGGGATTGATAACTGGACGTTTGCAACTTTAACAAATTGGTATGCAATCAGATCTTCTTCCAGCCGACTCTCGCAATATAACTGATAACGCTTTTGCTTGTCAGATTCCGTTGTACTGAACCCTCCCGTAAATACATTCTCAATGTCATAACTTGCCGTTGGAATGTTATTTGCTCCGAGCAAAAGGTTCGCATCGGCAATCTGGTCTTTCAGAATAGATATCTGAAGTCCGTCATCTGAGACGATATATTTTAATTCTGCACCCTCTAATAAATCGGTCACTTCAGATGCTTCCTTTGTCGACTCACTTGAAACGAGTAGGACATATTGCGGTCTGGTCAAAACTGTGGCTAAAATTCCCAACAGTAAAATAACACCTGCTGCAACACAGATGATCAATGTTTTTTGTTTTGATGTGAATTTATTCCACCACTCCATCAGTCTTTTCGGAAGCTCCCTAATCCTGTCAGCCATCTGTATCTTTTCTCCTTCAACTCAAGTTCTTACCATCTGGATCAACTCCGGCAACTGATTCTAAATCTGCATCTGCATGATTTCTCTGTACGCTTCTATAAATTTATCTCTTACTGCAACTGTATATTGCAGGCTTGTAGACGCCTTCTGAAGTGCAATTGTTAAATCATGTGTATTTTCCGTTACTCCCATTGCGAATTTAAGTTCTTCGTTTTCAGCTTCAGACAAATAACTATTCGTTGTCTTGATGTTACTAATTGCTGAATTTAAAATGCTGTCGAACATATTATCATTTCCTGTCGCCGTGGTAGCACTCGTCTTTGTCGCCTCGGATGCAGCTTTTATCGCACCCGAACTAACCTGATATAAAGATGAAATATCCATATATACCCCCATCTGCGTGCTTAAGCATGCACACAATCAAAATCAATGTGAAATAATTGTCACTAATAAAATAAATTATTGGCCCATTTCCAATCCTTTAAGCGCAATCGC
>CANRNK010000083.1 GCA_947631985.1 uncultured Lachnospiraceae bacterium
GCAACATTGAAAATAGGGAAGTTAATGATTACCAGGTAAATAAAATCAACTACATAATCATATCGAATCCGATCGATCATGTTGCCAATTGCACCTGCGGCAATCATAGATAGTAGAATATGAAGAATAGAATATTTCTTCTTGTTTGGCATTTTAAAAAGAAAGTAAATAATAAGCGCCAGAATAATAATTGCAATAAATACAAAAAATATTTTTTGATTCTGCAGCATTCCAAAGGCAGCGCCCCTGTTTTCAAGATAATTTAGTTCCAGTACATTATTTATAATAGGATAAGGTACTTTATCTTTTAGTTTCAGAATCGCTAATTGCTTTGTGTGCTGATCTATCAAAATTAGGATACTGATTAGTATTAAATCAAAGAAAAAAGAAAGAGATTTTTTATTAGTCATTTTTTAATTCCTCTGTGTTATAAAAAATTTCGTTGATTGCCTCAAGAAGTTCTTCGTCTGTAACAGTATGATCGATTATTGCTTTCCCTATTTTTTTCAGTAAAATAAACTTAATTCCATTAGGTCCCATTTTCTTATCCTTTTTTGTAAGGGATAAAATTTCCTGTGGATCAATAGCGTCAATTGAAATTGGAAGTTGGAAAGGAACAAACATATCTCTGATTTCATAATATTCATCCTGGGAAAGTAACTCCCGTTTCATGGAAAGAAAGGAGGCGGCAACACATCCAAGCGCAACACATTCTCCATGTGATAATTCAAAATTCTTATATTTTTCAATTGCATGACCAATGGTATGACCAAAATTTAGGAGAGCACGTTCTCCTTGTTCTTCCGGATCGTTTTCTACAACCCTCTTCTTGATCTGATCTGTTCTAAAGACCATTTCTTCAAGTGTCTTACTATCACGATCATCTATTTCGTAAAGGTTTGAGATGATCCACTCATAAAATGAAGCATCTTTAATCAAGGCTGATTTCATCACTTCCGCCATACCAGAAAAATATTGACGGTCGGATAATGTTTTTAATGTGCTTAAATTAATATAGACAAGTAACGGCATCTTAAATGCGCCAACCATATTTTTATACTGATCGAAATCAACTCCCGTTTTACCACCTATACTGCTATCTACCTGTGAAAGCAAAGTAGTCGGAATTTGAATAAAATCAATTCCTCTTAGAAAAGTGGCTGCCACAAATCCTGTCAGGTCACCTACAACGCCACCACCAAGTGCAACAAGTAAATCTTTCCTGTTGAATTTTTTCTCAATCAAAAATTCATAAAGTGATTTTACTGTATCCAAAGTTTTGCTCTGTTCACCAGAGGGGAAATCAAATACTGAACAGGAAAGCGCATTCTTCGAAAAAAGTGCACTTACTTCGTTTGCATAAATTTCTTTTACGCTAGAATCTGTCACAATACAGACATTACGTTTAGATACTTGCAGCATTTCTAGCTCTTTCTCTAACGCTTCAAAATTATGACTGTATACGATATCATAGCATGGCTTTTTTTGGTAAAAAACGGGTAATCGGTTGGACATTTTAGCCTCCATTAAAAACTTCCCGCTTTTGGCAGGAAGTCAATCAGTACATTTCTCTAGTTGTTTAAGGTTGGCACATCAAAAGATCCTGAAAACAGATCTTGAAAATCGCCGGAAATATCAACACTCGATGGTGTAATAATAAAAATATAATGCGATATTTTTTGTAAATTACCACTGATGGCAAAGCAGGATCCCGAAGTGAAATCAATGATACGCTGTGCAATATCAACATCAAGTCCTTCCAGATTCAAGACTACCGTTCTGCTTGCAAGAAGTGTTTCTGTAATCTCCCTTGCATCTTCAACTGAAGAAGGTTTGATTACACATACTTCCATCCCAGCACCAATATTTCTTTTTGCCTGTCGCATTGGGGTGACTTTAGGTGTATTCTTCTTATTTTTATCTTCAAAATCCTCAGAAACATCCTTTGAGCTGCTCTTTTTATGCTTTTCTTCTACAACATCATCGTCATCATAGAAATCATCTTCGTATGCATAATCGTCGTCATCATTCAATTTCATCGCATTTAAAAACTTATCCATTACTCCCATATGTATCTCCTTACATTGTAAAAAAGACTATATTTGATAGTCCCTTTCTCCAAATATTCCTGTGCCAACGCGAACCATGGTGGCACCTTCCTGAATTGCGACGGCATAATCTCCTGACATGCCCATTGACAATACGTTCATATAAACATTATCAATGTTTTTACTCTTTATGTCAACAGATAAATCCCTCAGACGTTCAAAATATTGTCGATTTGATTCGGCGTCCTCCGTGTAGGGTGCTACTGCCATAAATCCTTCAATCTTCAAATAGGGCAACTGTGATATTTCCCGAACCAATTCTTCCGCCTGTTCTGGAGGAACCCCATACTTACTCTCCTCAGATCCAATATTAACTTCAATGAGAATAGAAACAGTAATTGCTTTTTTACCTGCTTCTTTGCTGATTTCCTGTGCAAGTCTAACGGAATCCACGCTATGAATCATGGTTGTTTTTCCAATAATGTATTTTACTTTATTTCTCTGTAAATGGCCAATCATATGCCATCTGATATCTTTTGGAAGCGCTTCTTCTTTTTCAAGTAATTCCTGTACTTTGTTTTCTCCAAAATCGCGACATCCACATTGATATGCAGCCTCAAGCATAGAAAGAGGTTTTGTTTTGCTGACAGCAATTAAAGTAATCTCTGTCTCCTTACGTTTACTCTCCTGACAAGCATCATGAATCTTGTTTTTTACGAATGCAAGATTTTCCTGAATCATACGAGACCTTCCCTTCTATTCATAGATAATATCATCTTCATTCACCGTAGCGGCATCTAACACAATATAGTCATACACATTTAGTCCATACTGCGTATTCGATTCCACAATAGAATATTCCTCATTTTGATATAAAATATTAATTTGCTTAAAATCAGCATAGCCTTTATTACTATTATACACACCAATTAAAGAGGCCTTTTTGCTGATCGCATACTTATCAGTTGAATCGGGCTTCATAATATAATCCCCTATTCGTAGCGTGGAATCATCAACATAATACTCTTGCTCAGTGGCATTATAGATGGTCGTCACAACAAATTCTGTGGAAACACTTCCATCTTCTGCATAGGATTCTCTCATCACACCATCTTTTGATTGATCGCCACCTTTTGTAATATAATCGGCTGGAACCAGAAAAAACTCCTTCTCCACAATCGAAGAATTCGGTATCTTTAACCCTGGTTTTTCATTTTCAATCAATTCGATATCAATATAACGGTCCAGCGCAAATGTAATCATAGAATTATTAAAGTTCAGCTGTGCATACGTTCCATCTGCATTGTTTAATACAGTGACAGTCGCCCACGATTCTAACTGATTTTTTAAAAAACGAACTTTTATATAAGGATCTTCTGCAAATTTAACTGCACGTTCCTCATTGATTGGAATAATGATGGACCATTCTTCACTTGTTGAAAGTTTAAAAACAGGATCTCCATTCGCAACCAACTCATTGTTAATAAGTTGTTTTTTTTCGTAGGCTTCATTTTCCAAAATTTCCTTTGTTACATTTTCTGGTCGTAAATCTTCATATCCATCGGTATGATAGATTACGATTCCCGAAAGTGTTGAAGTTCCTAAACCCACGCTATTTTGAAGACTATTTCCAGATAAGGAATGTATACTGTCCAGGGCATTTGTATTTGCAAGTTTTAACACGGTCCCCTGAATACTATATTTAAAATCATATACTTTATTATATTCTGCTGCACGATACTGGTTGTCAAATGAAACAATATCAGTTCTTAATTCCAACAAATCTTCATTGGATAGAGAATTGTCTCCAGATACATTCGCCGCATTCATCATTTCCTGAAATTCACCTGTTTCATCAATCGAATACACCAGACTGCCAGCCTTAACTTTACTACTTTCTCTTGCATAATAATTGATGTATCCGGAATTATCACTTTTTAATATTATTTCCTCGCGAATTGCAATTCCTTTGTATACATTCTCAACCGAAAGTGTACCCATCCTGACTTCATAGCCAACCACATGTTTTGAAGTCATGTAAAGAAACACACAAATCAGGATATAAAGAAAGATAATTCCAAAAATGATCAAACCAATATTAATATTAAGAGGCTTTCGATATTTTTTTACACGTCCGTTTGCCAAGAAAATAACCTCCCTGTTGCTTCTTACTCTTTAAAAAAGCCTCGGAAACCATCCGAGGCTTTGCCTTTTATGATATATAGACAAATGATTCAAGCCATATATTTTAAAGAGAAACAATTACATTTTGTTTTGTGTTCTCAGGTAATTCTGATTCATTTAAAGAAATACAGATGATAAAATCTACTTCAAACTGCTTGCTAATACGTTCGAGCTTTGCTAAAACCTCTTCCATTGCACTCGGTTCTATGAATGAAACTTTGAGAAAACTATCGACATACATTTGTTGCAAATCACGATCCTGTGATAAGATACCCAAAATAAATCCTACAAATTCATCACAACTTGTAATTGGATATTCGCTCACATCGATCAGCCTTACCTTATTGTTCAATTCATACATATGTTTGGAACTTTTGTCAAGATAGACGATGTTACCCTGAACTTCGTGGACAGCCTTATTCACTTTGTCCAGCAAGAGTTTAGTCTTACCTTTTCCTGTATTGCCTACAATTAATTGAACCATAGCAAAACCCTCCTAATGTAATATAATTTTACAGCCGGTAAAATCGTGATTGGCTTATCCCTATTATAGTTTATCTCACCCTAAAAAACAACCTTTAATTCCCTATTTCAGTCAAGATATCTGTCATCTGATCATATAGAATCGCTCTTTCTTTTGATCGCAAAATTACAGAAATATAAGAGTTACTTTGTGTATCTTTTGAATAGAGGATCAGGCAATTACCAGCAGCATTTGTTGTGCCTGTTTTTCCACCTAGGACAGTGACATTTCCAGGTGCGCTATAAGCACCTTGCAAGTACTGATTCGTAGTCTGAAACGAAAGAGTTTTTTCCTCTCCCTCAGAATTTTTGTAGATTGTATCATAGGTTGTAGTCTGAATGATTTCTGCAAATCGCTCATATTGAATTGCCTCATTAAAGATAAGATACATATCATATGCTGTAACATAATGATTGTTATCTGACAGACCATGTGGATTTACAAAATGGCTATTTGTTGCACCGATTAGTTTAGCTTCCTGATTCATCAACTCTGCAAAACCTTCCAGTGACCCTCCAACGTGCTCTGCAACCGCAACACCAGCATCATTTGCAGAGTTGATTAACAATGCATGCAATGCCTGATCAAGTGTTAATTGATCCCCTTTTTCAAGTCCACACAATTGCGCACCGGATTCTGTGATTGAAACATTGTCTGTTACCGTAATCATATCATCCAATTTTCCATACTTCAACGCAACCAATGCAGTCATTACCTTTGTAAGACTAGCTGGATATAATTTTTCATGAATGTTTTTTGCATAAAGAACTTTTTTATTTTTCAAATCAAACAAACCCGCTGAGGCCGCCTCCGACAGGTCAACATCCGTTCCCACAAGCACATCTTCAGATGTAACACACAAATCAGACGCAAAAGATTTTGCAACCTCTGCGTCAGTAATGTCTGAGATGGAAAAACTGCTAACAGGCATTTTATCATCATAAGCCATCGCTATTTCATTAGAACTACAGCCAGTCAGAAGAAGAGCTGTTGCAAGTGTAAGCACGATCAGTTTCTTGATTTGATTTCTATTTATACATCTCACGCCACTCTAAGTCTCCTCTATCAAGCGATTTGATTAACAATTCCGCTGAAGCAAGATTCGTTGCTAAAGGTATATTGTGCATATCACAAAGTCTCACTACATTGTTGACATCTGGTTCATGCATTTTCGGTGTAAGTGGATCTCTTAAGAAAATAACAAGATCTATATGATTATGCTCAATCTGTGCTCCAATCTGCTGTTCCCCACCTAAATGTCCAGCTAAATACTTGTGGATTGATAAATTGGTGACTTCTTCAATTAATCTGCCGGTTGTTCCGGTGGCATATAATTCATTTTTACTTAATATTCCTCTATATGCGATACAAAAATTCTGCATCAGCTTTTTTTTGGAATCGTGAGCAATTAAAGCAATATTCATTCGTCTCATCTCCTATCAATATTTTTTCGAACTTTGTAACCTGACATTAAGTACAAATCCCATCCCAATAAACAAACTTACAAGTGATGTTAGTCCATAACTTACAAAAGGCAATGGTACACCCGTATTTGGAAGAATACCTGTTGCAACAGAAATGTTAATAAAACTTTGAAACCCAATAATCGCTGCCATACCAGAACATATCAACGTTCCAGCCAGATCTTTTGACCTTTTTGCAATCATGAGTGTCTTAATTGTAATCAAAAACAAAAGTACAATCACAATGCATCCACCAATAAAGCCAAGTTCTTCTCCTATGACTGCAAAAATAAAGTCTGTTTGAGGCTCGGAAATAAAGTTCCCATTTTTTACAGAACTTATAATATTATTATTCAGCCCCTTACCAAAAAGCTGTCCAGATCCGATTGCCGTAATCGCGTTTGTCTGCTGGTATCCTTCCGTTGTCGCATATTCTGCCGGATGAAGCCACGCTAGTATTCTTGTCTGCTGGTACTCTTTAATCAGATTCTGATCTGGCTGAAGCACAATACTTAAAAATAAAATTGCTGTTGGAATCAGGACTGCAAATACACTAAATATTATTTTCACACTCAGACCACCAATAAAAATCATAATACAAAAAATCAATGCCAGCATGATGGTTGTTTTTAGGTCAGGTTGTCTGTATACCAAATACAAAGGGGGAACTAACAAAACCAAAGATAAGAAGAGTGTTTTAAGTGAATTTAAAGACTTCTTATTCTTCATAATAAACTGAGCGTAAAATAAAATCAACATTATTTTTGCTGTTTCTGAAGGTTGAAACTGAATTCCCAGAATGACGATCCATCTTTGTGCATTATTCACTGTTCTACCAAAAAATTCAACCCCAATCAGTAAAATCAGGTTCGCAAGGTATATGACCCAGTAAAAATTCAAAAAGAAAGAATAATCAAATACCGACAAAACTATCATCAAGAAAAATCCTAGTATAAATCCTAGTATTTGTGAACTCTGGGTGGATTCTTTTGCACTTCCGATTGCAAGAATTCCAATGATGGTAAGGGCTAAGACGCAAATGACCATACCAAAATCATAATCTCTTATTTTATAACGTTTTAACATAGTTTGCCTCTCATTGTAGTGGTAAATATCTCTTTGAAAAAAAGTTATTTTTCAAAGAGTTTATTTTCAAAGAATCTCTTTTGCAAGAGTCTCCTTTGAAAGGATTTCCATAACAATCTTTTCTTCTCTTACACATGCTACTTTGGGTACAATTTTAGGTTTGATTGACCATTTTGCCGGTTTCTCAACTCTGTATTTTAAATTCCCAATTTTTAATTTCTGTGGTGACATCTCCATGGCAATTACAATATGCGACCGCTTAGAATCCGTATCATTCCCTGCAATCGCTTGTCCGTACAATCCACCCAGCACAATAATATCTTTTGCGGAAATAACACTACAGTCTGGATAAACATCTCCAAAGATTACAAGACTCGAATCAGACTCTAACGTATTGCCATCTTTAATTGATCCATAATAGAATTCCCCAAAGTTGTTGGAACTAACACCTGGTATGATTTGATTGACAGCATTTAAATACATCTGATTTTTTTGTTCCACTTTATTGATCAGACATACAATCGTGAGGCCTGACGCATTGGATATCGTGTCTACAATCTGCTTCTCTTCTTCAAGTGATAAAGCTCTCCCCTCAATCGAAAGTGCCAGTTTCGCCTCTTGAAAAAATTTAGCAGATTCCCTGAATTTATTTTCAACTTCTAATATGATTTCATCAAACGGGAGCGAATCATCTAATATAACATGTAATCCATTTTGAAAGCTTTTTACGAATACTGCCTGGTTCATTTTTTCCCTCATTCCTGATTAATCAGTGACATTACCTTGTGACTCTGGAACTGCAGCATTTCCAGTAATCAATTTGGATTCTTCTTCCAAATTAAAATAATATTTAAAAACATCTCTTGAGATTTCCGCTGCGTAATCTGATGTGTACCCGAAGGCAATTCTGGTTGCGATAGAAATCTTAGGTGCTTCATAAGGAGCATATCCAACAAATAATGCATGATTCGCTCTCTTTTTGCTTTCCTGTGCCGTTCCTGTCTTTCCAGCAGCCGTTACTCCAAGGTCTGTATAATAAGCTTTCCCTTCAATCACTTTCTTCATACCTGTATGAATTGAATTCCAGGTTGTATCAGAAAGCGTCACTTCATTTCTGACTTCAGGCACAAAGTCTTCAATCAGATTTCCTTCTGAATCAGTTGTTTTATCAAGCAAACTTAGATTATAACAGATTCCATTGTTTGCAACTGTTGTAACATACCTGGCCAGTCCAGCTGTTGTATAGTTATGTGTTCCCTGTCCAATTGCTGATGGAACTGCATCTTTATCTGAAATCTGAGGTGTGGATTCCTCAATTTCTACACCGGATTTCTCAGAAAGTCCAAACATCTTGGCATATTTTTCCATTCTGCCAAGTCCTAATTCATTGCTATAGTTCCCTGATGCATCCAGACTGAGACGATACCCCATTTCATAGAAAAAGAAGTTGCAAGAATGTTCAATCGCTTCGGAAACGTTTAAAGAGCCATGTCCCGATATTAACCAGCATCTAAAAGGTGTCGTTACTTTTTCAAATGTTCCAGTACATGTGACTGTATCGTAAGTTCCAGTAACACCTTCTTCTAACGCAGTTGCTGCCGATATCATTTTATAGGTTGATCCAGGCGCCGATAGCTGTTGTGTCGCATAATCCCAGAGTGGTAGCGATAAATCCGATTGAAGTCTGCTATAATACTCCGCATCAATAGAATTGGCAAGTCTGTTATTGTCATAACTTGGATAGGTTACCAAGGCAAGTACTTCACCAGTTGCCACATCCGTTATGACACTAGAACCTGAGCATGGATCCAATGCAAGCTGTGCTGGTGTAATGTCCAAGGCTGAAATACGATCAATCATAAATTGAAATGGAGTTTGTACTCCTTCTCTTAATTTTTCTATTTCACCTGATGGAATATCAAGAAGATTTTGTTCCCAAAGTAAAAGACAGATCTGTTTTCCGGATATTGTATTATCGCGAATCATATATTTATACATTTTTTTTGAAAAATCATTATTCTCTTTCAGCTGTTCAAAGATATAATTCATTAATGTCTTGTAGATTTCATCCGAATCCGAATATTGACTATCTAATTCAAGTTTAGAAATAGTAATCCAATTCATTGCGATTGCATGATACAGGTATTCCTTAAGGCTGATGCTCTCCTGCGTTTTCCATGCAAGATAGGTAGCATCATTTTGATCAATGGCATCTGTTTGTAAAATCCCATGATTACTGGAACCAAGCATAGATACGATATAGCTTTCATAAACCTGAAATTCCGTCGGAAGATCTTTGTAGGGAGTTGCAGTTGTCAGCATTTCTTCCTTGAGTTGCTTAAACACATCAGATTGCTTTGTCTGAAAGATGCGTTGCACTTCCTGTTCTGTTTCACTAGAATTTGAACTTGTAAATTTTGAAATATCAATAATTGCATTATTAATTAATGCATAGTAAACATCATCAATTGGGATTACAATACTACTTGCACTTGCATTTTCAGCTGGGATATATTCCTTGATATTTTTAATTTTTGTAACAAGAATACCAGCAAGTTTTTGTTCCAGTATATTATAAGTTGCTTTTTGTAAGTTCTTATCAATGGTCAGATAGAGATCATTTCCAGCTACTGGGTCAATTTTATTACTTGATTCAATTACCCTTCCAAGGTTGTCAACATAGACTGTTTCCGAACCCTTCTGTCCTTGCAGATTGGTTTCCATGACTTGTTCTATTCCAGCTTTCCCAATCATATCTGTCATCGTGTAACTAGCATCCTCTGATTGAAGTGTTTCAAGTTCGTCTGAAGAAATTTTTCCGGTATAACCAATAATATGCGAAAAGTAGACACTATCTTCATATTTTCTGATTGTATCTTCTGCAATAGAAACGCCATCAAGTTTAGACGCATTTTCCATAATGACAGCTACTGTCTCATCTGAAACTTCCGTTGCCACAACAGTTGGAATATATTTTTGAAAACTGTTTGCACTCATTGCATATCTTATCGTAACCATTTGCAATTGTTCTTTAGGTGTATAACCTTTTCCCGTAACGAACTCTTTTTCCGTATCAGGATCCTGATATTCACCAATTTCATATCTTGATGTACCACAAAGATACTCCATAACCTCAATTGGTGTTGCAGTTTTTTGTGCATAAGTTAGTTTGTCTATCGTCGGACTGCCATAGATATCAGCCAGGAACCGTAGAAGTTGTTTCTCCTCAACTGTAAATTCAAAATTGCCATCTTT
>CANRNK010000084.1 GCA_947631985.1 uncultured Lachnospiraceae bacterium
GTTTCCGCTTCACGCCAGGGTGCATTCCCGGGTGCCATCTTCGGATTGATCCAGACGATTTTTCGATAATGCTTTTTGAGAAACAAAAGCCATTCCATGCCGCTGTACCCTCCATTCTGGCCTCTATAATTTCCATCTTTGGAATAAAGTTCCTCCGGTGCCATCGCTGCATCCCCTACTATAATCACTTTGTAATCCTGATTCAGATTGCGAAACATCCACTCCGTATCAATCCAATCACCATTATCACATTCCGGTGATTTATATAGTTTGTTATAAATACAATTATGGAAATAATAAGTTTTCACTTCTTTAAAATGATTCGATTTGCTCACTGCCTGAAACAAATCATTCATCAATTCAGAATAAGGAATCATCGTTCCACCAGAATCCATAAGCATTAATAATTTAACCGAATTCTTTCTTGGCTTCTTCATGACGATTTTCAGCATTCCGCCCTGGTTACAGGTCTTATCGATTGTCTGTTCGATATCAAGTTCAGATTCTGGAATATCCAGTTTGGCTGAGAACTGTCTTAATTTACGAAATGCCAGTTGAAATTGTCTGTTATCTAATACTCTGTCATCTCTAAAATCCTTATATCTGTGCTCTCCAAGGACAGAAAACGCTGACTGATACCCGGTTTTTCCACCTACCCTGACACCACCTATATTCCCCCCTGTATTGCCAAACGAGGATTTTCCCATTGTCCCAATCCAGAAAGAACCTCCATTGTGTTCACTATCCTGGTCATTCATTCTCTCTTTGAATTTTGTTTCAACCTCTTCTTTGTCTATCTTTGCTTCTTCTAATTTATTCAACCATTGTTTATCTGATTCTTGTAGCAAATCATTCATTTCAGGCTTATCAAGCCATCGAAGCATTCTGTCTGTCATCGCATCTGTTGAAATAATATGGCGAAAAAATTCTTCAAATGCCATATCATATTTATCATATTCCGTTTCGCTCTTCACCAGAATCATTCTTGCAATAGAATAGAATTTTGAAAGACTACTCTCACATAATCCCTGATCCAGTGCATCTTGTAATGTAAGCCACTCTCCAAGCGAGACCTGAATTCCTTTATTTCTTAAGGTATAAAAAAAGTCAATAAACATACTCTTACCAAAACCTTCCTCTTAATCCAGGCTGTGACGAATCGTTTCCACATCTTCATCTTTTTTTAGTACCACACCAATAAATGGGAGCTCTTTTCTCAGATGTTCCGTATCAATGCCACTTAAACTTAACGCATTCACCCAGTCAATCAGCTCTGAAGTGCTTGGTTTTTTCCTGATATCTCTAATTGACCTGATCCAGTAGAAAACCTGCATCGCATTCTTTAGCACATTCTCTTCTACCTGCGGGTAATGGGTTTTTACAATTTCTTCCATCAAAATTTCATCTGGAAAATCAATAAAATGAAAAATACATCGTCTAAGGAATGCATCCGGAAGTTCCTTTTCTGCATTGGATGTAATAATTACAATTGGGCGATGTTTTGCCTTCACATTTTTTCTCGTCTCATGAATATAGAATTCCATCTGATCAAGTTCCCACAACAAATCATTGGGGAATTCAAGATCTGCTTTATCAATTTCATCAATTAGTAATACAACTTGTTCTTCTGCCGCAAAAGCTTCTCCCAGTTTTCCAAGTTTAATATACTTTTCAATCTGGTCAACACCTTCTTCGCCAAATTGTCCATCATATAGCCTCTGAATTGTATCATACAGATACAGTCCATCCTGTGCTTTTGTTGTTGATTTAATATTCCAGATGAGTAATTTTTTTTCAAGCGAATCTGCGATTGCCTGTGCAAGCATCGTTTTCCCTGTACCCGGTTCTCCTTTAATGAGCAATGGCTTTTGTAATGCGATTGCTATGTTAACACTCTCCATTAGCTGACTGGACGCTACGTACTCACCTGTTCCTGTAAATTTTAACTCTGCCATTCTCTCCTGCCTTTCTGACTCCAATGCTTTTATGCGATCTCTTTTATTTTTATCTATTACTCTTTTCCATTTCACCGTTGTGCAATTGCGCAAAAACTAATATCATGTTACGATATCCATGAATTAAAATCAAGTTTATTCGCTCATAATGGAGGTCCAAAATGATAGAATCCTTATTCCAAAAAGATAAAACCTTATTTTCTTTTGAGGTGTTTCCCCCTAAAAAAGAGGATGAATTCAACACTGCATTTTCTACACTGGATTCCCTTGCCCTTCTCAAACCAGATTTTATCAGTGTGACTTATGGCGCCGGTGGAAGTAAATCAAAAAAAACAGTTGAAATTGCATCCTATATCAAAAATAATTTAAAACTCCCTGCCTTAGCCCATCTTACCTGTGTTGGTTCCAAGCGTTTCGACATCGACAACATTACACAGGAACTGGCTAAACATCAGGTCCGGGATATTCTTGCGCTTCGTGGTGACAGACCAAAATCCATGTCAACTGAGCAATATGTGAACCGGCACTTCCCCTATGCTGCCGACTTAATCTCCTATCTGGCACAAAAAAATGAATTCTCCATCGCTGCAGCATGTTACCCTGAAAAGCATTTCGAGTCTCCTAGTCTGCATGAAGACCTCTATCACCTGAAAGAAAAAGAACATGCAGGTGCAAACTATCTGATAAGTCAGTTGTTTTTTGATAATACTACATTTTATCGTTTCCTTGACCAAATCCAGAAAAATCACATTACGATTCCCGTTTGTGCAGGGGTTATGCCCATTACATCCGCCTCCGCGCTTGGTACAACCGTTTCTTTGTCAGGTTCAAGTGTACCCAAAGAACTTTCCAACCTGATTGCAAAATATGGGGATGTTCCTGACGAAATGAGAAAAGCAGGAATTGATTATGCCTGTCGTCAGATGATTGATTTAAAAGAACACTCCGTAGATGGTATTCACCTTTACACCATGAACAAATCAAAAATGGCTGCTGAAATTATGCAACAGGTCAGAGCCTAAAAAAAAAGCGGTAATCCGGTTAAGTGGATTATCGCTTTTTTGCATCAAAATCAGTTCAATTCACATCTTTTTCTAATTTTCTATTTCTCGTATCGTTTTCTATTCTTCTTTCGCACCATACAATGTTACAAGTTTTGTCAGATATTCATATCGTTCCTTGGATGCTTTTTCAGCTCTTGAAAATAGCTTTTCCGCTTTGTCCGGATTGCTTCTCGTAAGTGAACTATATCTTACTTCTCCGCCCAAGAAATTCTTAAAGTCTCCAGTAGGCGCTTTGCTGTCAATTGTAAATGCTGCTTTTCCCTCCAATGCAAGCAACGGATTATACCGGAAACAGTGCCAGTAACCAGCCTCTACTGCATTTGCTTCTTCTGTCTGAGATTTACCCATACCATATTTCAATCCATGATTAATACATGGAGAGTAAGCAATAATTAAAGATGGTCCTGGATAACTTTCTGCTTCCGAAATCGCCTTAACACACTGGTTATAATCAGCACCCATTGCAATCTGCGCAACATAGACATAGCCATAGCTCATTGCAATACCTGCAAGATCTTTCTTCTTCACCTCTTTCCCTCCAGCGGCAAATTGTGCAATTGCGCCTGTCGGTGTCGACTTCGAAGACTGACCTCCTGTATTTGAATATACTTCTGTATCAAATACCATCACATTGATGTCCTGTCCACTTGCAAGAACATGATCAAGCCCACCAAAACCAATGTCATACGCCCAGCCATCTCCACCAAAGATCCATTGTGATTTCTTTGCAAGATAATCCTTCTCTTCCAACAATTCCTTACATACTTCACTATTACATTCCTTTAGGGATTCAATCAGTTTATCTGTTGCAACTCCATTCAGTGCGCCATTGTCAAATGTCTCAAGCCATTCTTTTGCTGCAATTCCAAGGTCGATATGATTCGTATCTTCTAAAATATACTGTACTTTTTCTTTTAACATATCCCGAATCGCACGCTGCGCCAGGCCCATACCGTATCCAAACTCTGCAGCATCCTCAAATAATGAATTAGACCAAGCTGGTCCTTTTCCCTTTGAATTCACGGTATATGGTGTAGATGGGCAGGAGTTTCCCCAAATGGAAGAACATCCCGTTGCATTCGCAATATACATTCTGTCCCCGAAGAGCTGCGTTACCAGTTTGGCATATGGCGTTTCTCCGCATCCAGCACATGCACCTGAAAACTCAAGCAATGGCTGTTTGAACTGACTTCCCTTTACGCTTGTGATTTTAAACTTATCAACCGCGTCTGTTTTTTCAGGTAAAGTAACTGCATAATCAAAATAAACCTGGGAGCCAACATTTTCTCTCATATTACCCATCGCAAGTGCCTTCAGATCCTTCTTGCCCGGACACACATTCGCACAAGAACCACATCCCTGACAATCATAAGCAGACACTACAATTCCAAACTGGTATTCTGGCATTCCAATCATTGGGATTGTCTTCATTCCCTCTGGTGCATTTTTCATCTCTTCTTCACTTAAAGCAACTGGTCTGATGACGCCATGTGGGCATACATAAGAACACCTGTTGCATTGAATACAATTGTCAGAATCCCACACTGGAATTTCTACTGCAATTCCACGTTTTTCAAATGCTGCTGATCCCGATGGTGTTGATCCATCTGCATAATTTACAAACGCAGACACAGGAAGTTGATTGCCAAGCTGTGCATTGACTGGAATCTGCACGTTTGATACAAAGTCTTTTAATGATTCATGTTCTGTCTCAACAGTTCTATAGAATGGTTCATCCACAGCCTGTTTCCAGGAATCAGGAATTTTAATTTCTTTTACGCCAGATGCACCCTGTTCGATTGCTTCATAATTCATTTTTACAATTTTATCGCCTTTACTTTCATAAGAAGCTTTGGCAGCAGATTTCATTAATTCGATTGCTTTTTCGCTTGGAATAATATTAGCAAGGCTGAAGAACGCCGATTGTAAAATCGTATTGACACGTCCACCAAGTCCAATTGCTTTTGCAATTTCCATTCCATCAATTGTATAGAATTTGATTCCGTGCTCTGCAATATAACGCTTCACTTGTCCTGGGAGTGCTTCCTCAAGATCTTGTTCATTCCAGCTACAATTCAGCAGGAAGGTTCCACCATCTTTGAGTTCTTGTACCATATTATATTTTCTAACATAGGATGGATTGTGACATGCTACAAAATCCGCTCTTGTAATCAGGTAAGTAGACTTGATTGGGCTATGTCCAAATCGCAGATGGGAAACTGTGATTCCGCCTGACTTTTTAGAGTCATAATCAAAATACGCCTGAACATAACGATCTGTATTGTCTCCAATAATCTTAATTGAATTCTTATTTGCACCTACCGTACCATCTGCGCCAAGTCCCCAGAACTTGCAGCTTACAAGGTTATCTGGTGATGTGTTGATTGCCTCGCCCAAATCAAGTGAGAGATGTGTTACGTCATCCACAATACCAATCGTGAATTTCTTCTTTAATTCATTATCGTACACCGCTTTTATCTGTGCTGGTGTTGTGTCTTTTGAACTAAGTCCATACCTTCCGGAATGAATTGGAATATCATGGTATTGCGTATCTCTTAGTGCCGCCACCACATCAAGGTATAAAGGTTCTCCAATTGCTCCTGGCTCTTTTGTTCTGTCTAACACGGTGATAATTTCAGCAGACTCTGGTAAAGCATCAATTAATGCATCTTTGTTAAACGGACGATAGAGACGCACTTTTACAAGTCCTGTTTTTCTTCCACTTGCATTCAGAAAATCAATCGTTTCTTCAATGGTTTCACAAACAGATCCCATTGCAATGATAACGTGTGTTGCATCAGGTGCACCATAATAGTTAAATAACTTATAATCCGTACCAATCAGCTTATTTACTTTGTCCATGTATTCCTGTACTACGGATGGTAATGCATCATAATACTGGTTGCTTGCTTCTCTTGCCTGGAAAAAGACATCTGGGTTCTGTGCAGACCCCATTGCTCTTGGTCTGTTCGGGTTCAGAGAATTCTTTCTAAAATCCATAATTGCTTTTTTATCAACCATGTCTTTTAAATCATCGTAATCCCATACTTCAATTTTCTGCATTTCATGTGAGGTTCTAAATCCATCAAAAAAATTAATAAAAGGTACTTTTCCCTTTAATGCAGAACAATGCGCAACAGGCGTCAAATCCATTACTTCCTGTACGCTAGAACCACATAGCATAGCCATTCCAGTCTGTCTGGCTGCATAAATATCGGAATGGTCTCCAAAAATCGAAAGTGCATGACTTGCAACGGTTCTTGCCGCAACATTAATGACTCCCGGAAGCTGTTCCCCCGCTATTTTATAAAGGTTTGGAATCATCAGCAGCAATCCCTGTGATGCTGTAAATGTCGTTGTCAGCGCTCCTGCTGCCAAAGATCCATGTATTGCACCTGCTGCACCTGCTTCTGACTGCATTTCTGTTACCTTTACCGTCTGTCCAAAAATATTTTTCCTTCCATCAACAGACCATTCATCTGTGACTTCTGCCATAACGGTTGATGGGGTGATTGGATAGATTGCAGCTACATCTGTATAAGCATAAGATACATGTGCTGCTGCATGATTTCCATCCATTGTTTTCATTTTTCTTGGCATGTTCCATTTCCTCCTTGTTATTAATTGTCTTGTTCCAAAATCATGTCAATCCCTTTGCGTAATGTTTCCTGGTCAAGTGCACCTGTCGAACCTGCTATAATTCTACCCTGGCTATCAATGAAGATTGTCGTTGGTATGGAAGAAATACCATATGCATTCGCCGCACTCTGCGTCGTATCAAAGTACACTGGAAAAGTAAATTCCTGGTCTTCAATATAACTCTTGGCAGATTCAATTGTCTCTCTTCCCCCATCTGTCATATCAACCATCATAAAAGTAACCTCTTCTCCTTTCTCCAGAAATACTTCCTGAAAATCAGGCATCTCACTTTTACATGGCGGGCACCAGCTCGCCCAGAAATTTATTACCAACGGTTTCCCGATTTTTGACGCTAGCGTTACTTCGTTCCCATCCTGATCCAGCACAGTAAAATCCAGATACTGGGAATACTCTTTCTCTTCTTCCGTCGAAGCATTCTCTTCTTGTGCTTCTTGTGATTCCTCATCGTTTGGAGTTTGCACTGTTTGCACTTCCTCCGCTTTTGTTTCATATTCTTCTGCTGTTTCTTCGGAAATAACCTCTTCTCCAAGTTCGGTCAGGTTACTTTGTCCAGCATAATTTTCCTTCAAATATTGATATAAGAACGTACTTCCAAAAACAAGCACAATCAGTCCTACAATTGTAATTACTAATTTTTTCTTTTGATCCATTTCTATTTTATTTCCCTTTCTTAAATGCACTTTTTTCTTCCTAAATATGTGCATTTAATTATCTTCGTAAAAAACACTCCTTATACATTAAAAAAATTCATGATTTTGGCCATCAGACCTGTCATCATCAAAATTCCAAGGATAATGAGAAAAATACCTGAAATACGATTCAACATAGTATAATGCTTTTTAATTTTAAGTAACGCATCTTTCAACCGTTCAATTAAAATTGCACTCAGTAAAAATGGAATTCCCAATCCCATCGAGTATGCTAACAGCAATAATATTCCCTGAGCAAAAGAGCCACTCCCAGATGCAAGCATTAACGCCGATCCAAGGAATGCACCAACACAGGGTGTCCAACCAATTGAAAATACAATTCCAAACAACATAGAGGATAAAAATCCCTTTTGCGAAATTTCTCGATCTATCTTTATGGTGGAATTTAATGCCCTTATCTTAATCAGTACAATAAAATTT
Source organism: uncultured Lachnospiraceae bacterium (assembly GCA_947631985.1). Taxonomy (GTDB): domain Bacteria; phylum Bacillota; class Clostridia; order Lachnospirales; family Lachnospiraceae; genus SZUA-378. Next base: position 7,810 of record CANRNK010000084.1, read on the forward strand.
AATCCAAACAAAACAACAATTGCACCAGTAACTACATTAACAATCGTACTATGTTCCCGAAGCAACAACCCTATCGTTCCTGCAAACGCTCCCAAAATTACAAAAACAATTGTAAATCCAAGGATAAACGCAATCGCGTTGCGAATGGTAGTCTTTCTGTCATCAGCGCTTCCTGCAAAATAAGATAGATAAATCGGAAGCATTGGAAGCAGACAGGGTGAAACAAACGTAATGATTCCTTCTAAAAATGTTATGATATACTGCATATTTTCTATCCTTACTTCATTCCAACGGCATTTTTCAGCATGCCCATACCAGTTACTCCCACGTCTCCTCCTGAAGCATATTCAGAATGGAACTCTTGGGTTTTGCGCCCTGACTGGATGTTTTTAATTCTCCGTCCCGAAATACCATAAGCGTCGGAATCGTCATGATTCTAAATCGCTCTGCAAGGTCAGGTTCCTCATCAACATTAACCAGACAAATCTTAACATCCTCCCGTTCCTCGTCTATTTCATCAAGAATCGGGTGAATAATTTTACATGGACCACACCACTTTGCCCAAAAATCAACTAAAACCGTTTTTTCTGATTGTAATACTTCTTGTTCAAACGTATCATTTGTAATTATGATAGCTGCCATATCTTCTCCTTTCTGCTAAAGAACACATTTACCATAAAAAATTTTCGTATTTTTTTCGGTGATATCATCACTGATATCTGATTTGATAACTTTTCATAATCGTAACATATTTTTGTTTGATTTGCCAGCAAAACCTCTATTTGACAGTTTTTTAACAATCAATTGTACTAAATAACAAACAATTAGTTGCTCCTATCTTTATCAGTCCCGTATTAAAAAGACTACAATACCATAAAATTCATCGTGGCATCGTAGTCTCGGCTACATTAGTTGCATAAATATTTTTTTTGTTTTAATTCTTTTTTTCGTTTGGTTAATTCTTCTGTAATTTCGCTTGTTGTCTGAAACTGATTTTCCTTTCCACTGAGACAGGCAATCGTTATAGAAACTAATGGTATTTTTTCTGTGACTCCCTTTCTATTTTTACAGACAAGGTACCCTCTCTTTTTATCCTCTTCATTGTAATAATCCAGAATTCTTTCTCCAAATTTATTCCAAATAAAATGAGCAATCATTTCTGGTGCATTCTTATCTGTCATAAAGATAAAATCGTCTCCCCCGATATGACCAACGAAGTCTGTATGATTGGCTGTTTCCATTAAAATTCCCGCAAGCATTTTAATAATTTCGTCCCCTTTTTCAAATCCATAAGAATCATTGTAGGCTTTGAAATTATCCATATCAATATACATAATTGTGGAATCACTTCTTCAGATTGCCATATTGGCAATTTTTTCATTAATAATCACATTCCCCGGTAATCCTGTCAGCGGATTTTCTTCTTTGGCTGTCAGAATACTGATTTCTGTAGACTTTACCAGGAGATCTTTTATACTGGTGGAGAGAAAAACCATATCTCCCGCTAAGAAGTCTTTGAAATCTCTCCCGCGTCAGAATTCCGATTACTTTCTCCTGCTCCGTGATACAGATGCCTGCAAGCTTAATCAGTGTCTCTAAATCTTCTTCTAACTCAATTCCTTCTGCAATGATTTTAATATTCATAGAATTGGCATATTCAACAAGGCTTTTAATCAGAATATATCTGGAATGATTCTTACTAACGTCGTGTATGAGGCTCCGATCAAGTTTAATGTATTTGGGTGCCACTTCACAGGTCAGACTCAGCCCTGAGTAACAGGAGCCAAGATCATCTATGGCGATTTCAAATCCCTGTTCTTTATACTTTGAGAGTGCCGTATTCAGACAAGAGATTTCTTCCATGGAATCTTTTTCCGTGATTTCAAACACAATACTTTCCGGATTAACTTGATATCTCGATAAATATTGCTTATCAAACCCAGCTTGAAACATTTCCTCCACTAGGATTTGTGGACTGATATTTAAAAACAGTTTACATTCTTTAAATTTCTTTTCATTCTTTTTTACTTTATTTAAAATTTTAGTTCTGCAGATTTGCTCAAGCTGCCATCCCTTTCCAAGCTCTGATGCAATGTTAAATAGGTCATCAGACGAAATCGGCCTCCATGGATCTTCTACTCTGCTTAAAGCTTCGTACCCAAAGATTGTTCCATCACGTAATGAAATAATGGGTTGAAAAAATGGGATGATTCTCTGGCTGTCAATTACATGGCAGACTAATTCAATTTGCTCTCTTCCATTAAGATCCGGTTCCATAATTCACCACTTTTCTCTTGAGATTTTCTGATGAAGTTCTGCAAGTAGTAATGATATTGACGATTCCCTGCAAGGAATCATTTAAATCTTCCGTACTTTTCGTAATGTCACCCATTCCATTTTTGTTTTCTTCTGAAATCTCCAGAATATTAGAAATTCCCTCATCTATTTTTGAAAATTCAGTGTGTAAAGTTCCTGCATGTTCGCTGGATTTCTTCATAATTTCATGAATACTTCTAGAACTTTCATTCATTTCCTCACTTGATTTTGAAAATTTCATGTAATCCTCTATTACAGT
>CANRNK010000085.1 GCA_947631985.1 uncultured Lachnospiraceae bacterium
CAGCAACATGTGGATACCGCACAGATTCTTGCAGAAGAGTTCAAGAAAATAGGCGTGACAGCAGAAATTAATTTGATTGAATGGGATAGCTGGCTTAGTGATGTCTATACGGATAGAAACTATGAATCAACGGTGATAGGCGTAGATGCAACCAGCCTCACAGCCAGGGCACTTTTAGAGCGATTTACGACAAACCAGTCAGGAAACTTTGTACTCTATAGCAATGCAGCATATGATGAGGCATTTGCAAAGGCAATGGCTGAAACCGAAGAGGCAGAAAAAACAAAGTACTACAAAGAGTGCCAGAGAATACTGACCGAAGATGCAGCCAATGTATATATTCAGGATTTGCCACAGCTTGTTGCTGTCAATAAAAAATTTGCAGGATACGAGTTTTATCCTGTTTATGTTCAGGACATTTCCAAAATGTATCTGGTAGAAGAATAGGAAAAAAAGAGTAAGGTTGAATTGTAATAACAAGTCAACAAAAGAAAAGTATGCACGCTGAGAGAAAGGCATGGATTTTATATGAAATTTATCATTAAAAAAGCAGCATCACTTTTGATTACACTGGTGTTTGTATCCTTGTTGGTTTTCTTATCATTTGAATTCATACCAGGTGACCCGGCGAGTTCCCTGCTTGGAACACAGGCCACTCCTGAAAAAGTGGAAGCACTGCGTGAAGAAATGGGACTGAATCGGCCAACTTTAGTCCGATATCTGGATTGGTCTAGTGGATTTATAAGAGGGGATATGGGAACATCTTACAGTTACCATATCCCTGTAAAAGAGATGGTAGGGGGAAAGGTGCCAATTACGTTGGCCCTTACCCTGCTGTCTTTTTGTTTTACTGTTATGATTGCAATACCACTTGGAATTTATATGGCAAAACATGCCGGGGGTAGGCTTGACAGCTTTTTGGGGGTCCTGAATCAGATCATGATGGCTGTGCCGGCTTTCTTTGCCGGGATTCTATTAACCTTTTTCTTTGGGCTGGTTTTACATTGGTTCACTCCTGGTGGTTTTGTATCCTATGAGGTGAATCTTGGAAAATTTTTCTCTTATCTGATTTTACCAGCGATTGCAATTGCAATCCCCAAAAGTGCTATGACTGCAAAGCTACTGCGGGGTTCTATTCTGGAACAATCAGAACTGGATTATGCAAGAACAGCCTATAGCAGGGGGAATTCCACCAATGACGTTCTTTGGAAACATTTGTTGAAAAACGCAATGATTCCTGTTATCACTTTTCTTGGCATGGTACTGGCAGACATGATAGCAGGCAGTATTATTATTGAGCAGGTGTTCGGAATTCCAGGACTTGGAAGGATTTTACTTACTTCTATCGCAAACAGAGATTATCCAGTGGTACAGGCGATCATCATGATTCTGGCAATCGCAGTGAATCTGATTAATACAATCGTAGATATTATCTATCACCAGATTGATCCAAGAATTAAATATCAGTAAAGAGAGGGGAAAGCTCTTGGGAAAACTTACTGCACGACTTGAGGAATGGAAGAAAAAACCATTCTTGTTACGAATAGGTCTTATCATGACGGGAATTTCAATCTTTTTCATTTTTGTGGGAATTTTTGTTACGCCATATGACCCAGAGGCTATGGATGCTTCTTCAAAATTAGCTGGGATTTCATTCAAACACATTATGGGATGTGATAATTTTGGAAGAGATGTCTTTAGCAGGGTTTTAAAAGGAAGCGCTACGACACTCTTCATTGCAACGGGAACGATTGGAATAGGGATTACAGGTGGAATTCTGATTGGTGCGTTTGCTGGATATTTTGGTGGCGTTTTAGATGAACTGCTGATGAGAATCAATGATGCTGCGCTTGCTTTTCCAAGTGTTTTACTTGCATTGGTTTTAATCAGTCTGTTTGGAACGGGAAAGTATCAGATTATTTTATCCATGGGAATTGCTTTTATTCCAAGTTTTGCTAGAATCGTAAGAGGAGAATTTATTCGTTACCGGGAGATGGATTACGTACAACAGGCCAAACTAATTGGAGCTGGAAGCTTCAGAATCATGTTTGTTCATATCTTACCAAATACATTCAGGGTGTTGGTTTCTTCTATCTTAATTGGGTTCAACAATGCGGTTCTTGCAGAGGCTGGATTAAGCTTTCTTGGAATCGGTGTCCAACCACCAGATGCAAGCCTTGGCAGAATGCTTTCAGAAGCGCAGGCGTATTTGTTTTCCAGACCAGGATACGCATTATGTGTTGGTGGAACCCTGATTTTTATCATCCTTGGTTTTAGCTTTTCAGGGGAAGGAATTGGTAGAAAAGTGTGAAATAAGTTGACAATTATTTCACATTGATTTTGATTGTACGCGTGCTTAAGCACGCAGATGGGAATAAGTATGACTTTATTAGAAATCAAACACTTGAACATAGAGTTTCATGATCACCTAATTCCCGAAACAGTTGTGTTCGACCTGAATCTTCAGATGGAGGAGGGCGAAATAGTAGGAATTGTAGGAGAGTCAGGTTCAGGAAAGACCATGACAGCGCTTGCAGTCGCAGGACTATTGCCTCGTCACGGGATGAAGAAGACAGGTGAAATCCTTTTTGACAGCAGGAATCTGCTTTTTTGCGATAGAAAAGTGTTAAGAACCTATCAGGGAAGAGAGATTGCAATGGTATTCCAGGAGCCGATGACTTCTTTGAATCCAGTAAAAAAAATAGGCTGGCAGGTAGAGGAAAGCCTTAAAATTCATACTGATTTATCTGAGGAAGAAAGATATTCCAGAGTGGTGCAGGTACTGCAGGACGTTGAGCTTAAGAATCCAGAAGAAATATATCATAAATACCCTCATGAATTATCCGGAGGAATGCGACAGCGCGTTATGATCGCAGCTGCGATTGTCTGCAATCCAAGGCTCCTAATTGCAGATGAGATTACAACTGCATTGGATGTAACGATTCAGGACCAGATTATCAAATTACTATTGAAAATAAACAAGGCAACCAAAATGGGGATTCTTTTTATTTCGCATGATTTAAGCTTAATCAGAAGAATCTGCAACAGAGTGGCTGTGATGAAAGATGGATACCTTGTCGAAGAAGGATTAACAGATCAGATCTATCAAAATCCAATACAGGAATATACGAAAAGATTAATTGCAGCGGTTCCGAAATGTGAAAAAATTTCACTGGAGGAGGAAGAAGTATGACAAATAGAAACGAAGAAATCCTCCTTGAAGTAAAAAATCTGAGCACCTATTACCAACAAGGTCAGGGATTGCTTTTTACTTCAAAAAAACAAAAGCAAGTCTGTAAAGAAATTTCTTTTTCTATCAAGAGGGGAGAAGTGGTAGGACTGCTTGGAGAGAGTGGTTCGGGAAAAACAACACTGGCAAAAGCAATTACAGGAATTACAAGAAATCATACGGGAGAAATCAGCCTGTATTGTAATCGTCCCCAGATGATTTTTCAAGATCCCTATGGTTCCCTTAACCCGGCGAAAAAAGTGTTGTGGACACTCGAAGAACCATTGAGAATTCAGGGAAATAGTTCAAAAGCACTGATACGTAAAAAAGCATTTGAAATGCTGGAACAGGTAGGTCTTGAGCGAAAGATTGCTGAAAGGTACCCAAGTCAGCTCTCGGGAGGGCAAAGACAGCGTGTCTGTATCGCGGAAGCATTGATGTTAGATCCAAAGCTTCTCATTGCAGATGAACCGGTGTCGGCTTTAGATGTAACCATTCAGGCTCAGATTATCAGATTATTATTAAAACTACACAGGGATCGGAATCTCTCCATTTTATTTATTTCACATGATCTAAGGGTGATTTATCAGATGTGTGACAGAGCCTTGGTAATGCGGGACGGACAAATTGTGGAAGAGGGAGAGGTTTCAACACTTTACAGCCATCCTACCCATGCTTACACCAGACAACTATTAGAAGCCGCTGGAATTAGCCAATAGATAAAATTTCAATAAAAAGCTTATGAAAACAGTGAATTCATCCGAAATACATTGCAGATTAGAGTAGATAGAGCTATAATTACCTCTATCTATAGTGAATTATAATGTAAGGAGGTGGAATGATGTCGATTCGTGGAATTGGACAGTATGGTGGCTTTTATCAAAATTATAATGTTCCAGCAATCCCTTCTGCTTCGGTTGAAACGACTCCTTTGGAGCAACCAAGTGAATTACAAAAAAGTTCTCCAGTAGATGCTTCACAGATAGGTCAGACGACAAACGAAACGAGTGCTACAGAATCAAACAGGCAAAATTCCAGCCTTGAGGATATTTCCCTTCTATTTAATAAGAACGATAATTTTGATTATATTGGAAAAGACAGTGAAATAGGGAATCTGGACGTACAGCAGGCAGTCTCTGATATGAAGAAAGATCAGGTTCTTCAGGAATATCAGTATTTTGTAGGAGATATGTTCTCGCAGGGTGCAAGTCAGTTTGAGGATGGAAGAGTATTCGTGAAATAAAATAGATTACGATTGGAAACAGTCGGGAAAACAAGAAACACCTTGCATAACAGCAAGGTGTTTTGTATACTGTGAATTGACAAACAGTAGGGCTGACAGAGGGAGGCAGGTTATGTTAAAACAATTCTTTCCAGGCGAATATTTGGATTCGATTTATCAGATAGACTTTGAAACACTCTTCCAGGAGGGTTATCGGGGGCTTTTATTTGATGTGGATAATACATTGATTCCACATGGTGCTCCAGCGGATAAAGAAATCATAACTTTGTTTCAAAAGCTTCACGAACTTGGATTTCAGACCAGACTTCTGTCAAACAATAAGGAACCACGAGTGAGAAGTTTTTGTGAACAGGTCGGCGGAACTTATTGCTATAAGGCCGGCAAACCTTCGCCCAAAAGCTATATTGAGGGAATGAAGACATTACAGACCAGTCAAAAAAATACAATTTTTATTGGAGATCAGATTTTCACGGATATCTGGGGCGCGAATAGAGCAGGAATCAGGACAATTCTTGTCAGACCAATTCATCCTAAGGAAGAAATTCAGATTGTTTTAAAGCGTATTCCTGAAAAGTTGATTTTGCATTTTTATAGAAAACACAGGTTGAGAGGAGGAGATTGTAAATGACAGTGAATGGAACGACCAGATTGTGCGGACTGATTGGGAACCCAATCTGCCATACTATGTCTCCACTGATTCATAATCACCTCAAGGAGAAGCTTGGAATCAATACAATCTACACCCCATTTTTAGTTGAAAAAGAAAATCTTAAGACTGCGGTCGAGGGAGCACATGCCTTAAATATACTGGGTATGAATGTTACAGTTCCTTATAAAAGTAGCGTAATCCCTTTTTTGGAAGAAATCGACCCGATGGCTGACGGAATTGGAGCGGTTAATACACTCGTTCGGACGCAGCAAGGGTATAAAGGATATAATACGGATATGACAGGTCTCTGTAGAGCGATGCAGGCGGAAGGAATCAGACTGGATGGAGAAGAGATTATTATTCTGGGAGCAGGAGGAGCAGCAAGGGCTGTTGCATATATGTGCCTCTTTTATAAAGCCTCAAAGATATACCTGCTTAATCGAACACTTTCAAAAGCAAACGAGGTTGCACAGGAACTAAACTTAAAGTTTGAAAGACAGGCGATTTTTCCACTTGGACTGGACGAATATGGAAACATACCAGTTAAAAAGTACCTTGTGATCCAGGCAACCAGTATCGGACTACATCCACACCAAAAACAGTGTGTGATTCATGATTCGGCATTTTATGAATTGGCGCATACAGGATATGATCTGATCTATAATCCAGAAATCACGCAATTTATGAAAAAGATTGAAGGAGCAGGCGGTGTGTCCTACAATGGTCTTGGCATGTTGCTTTTTCAGGCAGTTGATGCATTTGAACTGTGGAATGAAGTTGAAGTATCAGATGAAGTAGCGATGGAAACATATGAAGTGTTGAAGAATGAGATAAAAAAAGTATGAAAAATATTATTCTGATTGGATTCATGGGATCCGGAAAAACAACGGTTGGAAGAAGACTTTCTTATCGGTTAAAAAGAACAATGATTGACACGGATAAACAGATTGAAAAAGAACAGGAAATGAGTGTTGCACAGATTTTTCGGGAAAAGGGAGAATCGCATTTTAGGGATCTTGAGACAGAATGCCTTCGCAATCTGATCCAGGCAGGAAGAAGTGAAATTATTTCGACAGGTGGTGGCATACCACTTAGACCAGAAAACAGAGATTACCTAAAAACACTTGGAACCGTGATTTTTTTAAAGGTTACAGCGAACACAATCCTGGAGAGATTAGAACATGACATGACAAGACCACTGCTACAAGGGGAGAATCCCAGGTCAAAGATAGAGGAGATGCTTTTACTTCGTAATCCTTCCTATCTGGATGCTGCGGATCTGATTATTGAGGTAGATGGCAAGAGCTTTGATATGATTCTGGATGAAATTGAGGAGGCATTGCGGGCAAATGAAACTTTTAGTGATAAATGGACCTAATTTAAATTTTCTGGGAATACGCGAAAAGAGCGTATATGGAACACAGGATTATAATGCACTGTTAAATCTGATTGCCAAAAAAGGGGAAGAGGAGCATTGCAGCATTGAAGTGTTTCAGAGTAATCATGAGGGTGCAATCATTGACAGAATTCAGGATGCCTATTTTGATGGAACGCAGGGACTCGTGATTAATCCAGGAGCATTTACTCATTATAGCTATGCAATCAGAGATGCACTCGCTTCGTTAACCATCCCAAAGATAGAGATTCATATCTCAGATATCACCCAAAGAGAAGAGTTCCGGAAGATTTCGGTAACTGCACCTGTGTGTGATAAACAAATCTATGGACAGGGACTTCCGGGGTATTTGAATGCAATCGACGTAATTCTAAAAAAAGAGTTGTAAAAGAAAAGGTTTTATTATAAACTATATGAGAATTGTATTGAAAAATTTTAGGAGGAATATTGAATGATTTCAGCAGGTGATTTCAGAAATGGTGTAACTATAGAATACGATAATAATATATACCAGATCATCGAGTTCCAACATGTAAAACCTGGTAAAGGTGCAGCATTTGTTAGAACCAAATTGAAAAACATCAAGAGTGGCGGTGTGGTTGAAAAAACTTTCAGACCAAACGAAAAATGTCCACAAGCACGTATTGAAAGAAAAGATATGCAGTATCTGTATGCAGATGGTGATTTATTCCATTTTATGGATGTTGAAAGTTATGAGCAGATTGCATTAGATGCAAATTCTATTGGAGATTCGCTCAAATTTGTCAAAGAAAATGAAATGTGCAAAGTATGTTCTCATAGTGGAAACGTATATGCAGTGGAACCACCTTTGTTCGTTGAACTCAAGATTATAAACACAGAACCAGGATTTAAAGGAGATACAGCACAGGGAGCTACCAAGCCTGCAGTTGTTGAAACAGGAGCTACTGTTTATGTACCTTTATTCGTTGAAGAAACTGATGTAATCAAGATTGATACGAGAACCGGAGATTATCTCTCCAGAGTTTAAGATACGATATTTAATCAAACCTATAAGACAACAAGAAGCATTTGCTTTTTGTTGTTTTTTTTGTTCCTAAAACTATAAGTAATGTGTTGTATTGACTTGTTCTGTCTAAAAAGTGAAGAAACTTGCGAATTTGAGCCTGCACAGGAATGCTTGCAGGCTATCCTAGAAAGGGATGGTAAGTGATATGGGGTTTGAAGAATTTAAGAACAAAATGCTAGAAGCATCAAATAAATATTTTAAGGAAGGGACACGGGCTGTAATCAATCAGGTTACCAAGAATAATGGGGTTCAATTGCATGGACTTACAATCATGGAAGATGGATGCAATATTGCACCCACCATTTATCTGGATGGACTATATGAAAGCTACAGGGAAGGAACTACATTTTCAGAACTATTTCATCGTATTGTAAAAGCATACGAGGAGAACAAAATAGAAGAGAGTATCAATATTGAATTCTTCACAGAGTATGAAAGTGTACGACATAGAATTGTCTATAAACTGATTAATCATGACAAGAATCGGGAATTGCTTGAGGATATTCCGCATATTCAGTATTTAGATCTGGCAATTGTTTTTTATTGTCTTATGATTTGTGATACCTTTGGAAATGGAAGCATTTTGATTCATAACAGCCATTGTAAAATGTGGAATGTTGACGCAGGTCAATTGTATGAAGATGCCAGAGCAAATACCCCACTTTTACTGGGTGCAGAATTAAAAAGTATGGAGGAAGTGATTTCAGATTTGGCGAAACAGAGTGAATTCGCAGACTCGCAGCAACTAGAGGAAGACGTCAGAGATGTACCAATGTATGTCTTGAGTAACAAGACAAAAATACATGGTGCGGCCTGTATCCTATATGAAAATGTAGTAAAGGATTTTGCTGATTATCTAAACAGAGATATCTTCATTCTTCCCAGCTCTGTCCATGAGGTAATTCTTGTTCCTTCTCAAGGAGCACAAAAAGCACAGAATTTGGTTGAAATGGTTAGAGAGGTCAATGAAACACAGGTAGAGGAAGAGGAAATACTATCTGATAGTGTGTATTACTTTTCCAGAGAAGACGGTTTGATGAGCAGAATTTCCTAGAGGTTTGCGTCTACAATGATCCATGGACAGAGGGCATACGTGGTGCTCATCCAAATAAAGATAGGTACAAAAACGCCTTGTATCTGGCAGAAAAGTTGCCCTAGACAAGGTCAGACGATTATGTTACAATTGCTTCTGTGATGTAACAAAATCGTAACATTTGTTTGAGCACCCGTAGTCCAATGGATAGAATGTAGGCCTCCGACGCCTTTGATGCAGGTTCGAATCCTGTCGGGTGCATTTACATCACATAGGCAAAGAAATTGCTGGAAAGGTGTTTATTTATGAAAAAATCAAAATCAGGAATAGGGGAATTATTACAGAATCTACTGCAGTTGATTTTGAGGGGAAAAGTGTGGATTATTAACAATGCAAAAACTGCTATTTTTGTGGCAGTGACAGCGATTCTTCTGGTGGTTGCAATTGTAATTGCAATACTGGCAGGTAATAACGAAAGAGAAGTAGCGGCAATTGTATCAGAGAATACAGTACCACAGGTAAAAGCGGTTTCAGAAGTTGTATTAGAAGAGAACAAATATCCTGAAGTGAATGCATTGATTGAAAAATATTATGCAGCACTGGCTGAGGGTGATATGGATACTGTAGTTGCTTCCAGAAATTATACGGAAGAAACGGAACAGATCAGGCTTGAAAAAAAGAGCCAGTATATTGAGAATTACCAAAACGTGAAAGTGTACACAAAAGATGGGCTGGTAGAGAATACATATCTTGCCTATGTTTATTATGAAGTGAAATTCAATGAGATTGCCACGTTGGCACCAGCGCTAAACACTCTTTATATTTGCCCAGACGAGAGCGGTTCCCTCTATATTTATGAAGGGGAGATAGATGATACTGTGTCTGAATATTTAAAAGAATTATCTACCCAGGATGATGTTGTGGAGCTCTTTAACAGAGTCGAAGTCAGCTATAATGAAGCAACGGAGCAGGACGAAACACTTCGCAACTTCCTTGCAGAGTTACCAACTAAAATCAAAACAGAGGTTGGAGAAGCACTGGCTGCAGTAGAAGAAGCGGATGCAGGCGTTAGTTCGAATGAAGTGGCACAGGAAGTGGTCACGGAAACGGAACAGGTCAGTGAGAATGCAACAGAGCAGACTGAGACGGCAGCAACAGTGACAACAGAAACCGTTGAGACTACGGATACGGTGAATGTCAGAAGCTCAGATAGCGTAACAGCAGATAAAGTTGGAAAAGCTCCTAAGGGTGAAAAATATACCAGACTTGAGACAAAAGAGAATGGGTGGAGTAAAATTCTGTTTGAAGAAAAAGAAGCGTATGTCAAGTCAGATTATCTGAAGGTCGTTGAGACGCAGACAACAACAGAGTCCGAAACAGAGACTGTGGATGCAGCTACGGAAACGGATGGAACGGTAAGAGTAAAGGAAACAGTTAATGTTCGTAAAGCAGCGAGCGAGACAGCAGAGAAGCTTGGGGTTGCTTACCAGGGGGATGAGTTTGGGCTGATTATGGAACAGGCTGATGGCTGGACAAAGATTGATTACAAAGGAAAAACTGGATTTGTTAAGACGGAGTTTTTAGAATAGTGGTGTGCCCTGTAATCTTTTCTGGATTGCAGGGCATTTTCAATTCCAAAGGTACTTTAGATGCAATCCGTAAGGCTGTGGGGTTCCAACCGTAAGGCTGTGGGATTCCCACCGTAAGGATGTTGGGTTCCCGCCGGCGTATGTTTCCGAAGTCGGAGGCGCTTTCGCTTATTGA
>CANRNK010000086.1 GCA_947631985.1 uncultured Lachnospiraceae bacterium
CGACTGAGCTATCTGGGCAAATATCCTAGTTTCACAAATAACTGCCGGCGACCGGAATCGAACCGGTACGGGAGATTAGTCCCGCAGGATTTTAAGTCCTGTGCGTCTGCCAGTTCCGCCACGCCGGCATTGCATTGTTCTGCAATGGATGGAGAAGGATTCGAACCTTCGAAGGCGCTGCCAACAGATTTACAGTCTGCCCCCTTTAGCCACTCGGGAATCCATCCATATGGCAGTTGACCAATAATTATGACTTGTTTAATCAACCCTGACAATGTAGAATTCTACCATATGTCTATACAAAATGCAAGAATTTTTTTCTATTTATTTTTTTATGTTTCAGAATCACTGAAGAGGTAGGCGCCAATGTAATGGTAAGCATTCCTTCCTGGACCTGGTGCGTTCTCCACTGTGTAGAATGACCTTCTTTGCTGGTAACAAAAAGCTGTTCTAGCACGCACTCCCTGGGAATTTGTAATAGCCAGACAGGTAATTTGATTGTTTGTTCCATATCATTATTATTCAGGATAATTACACTCTGTTCTTCTTTTAAAAATCTTCCATAAGCAATCACATTATATTCACTATAAAGTTCCTTGATTGATCCACTGATCATTTCAGGATTGCTTTTATGAATTCTGATTAACTCACGATGCAGAGAAATAAGTTCCATATCTTCCATTCCCCACGGGAATGCTCTTCTATTATCAGGGTCAGTAAATCCACAAAGCCCAGCCTCGTCACCATAATAAATTGTGGGGGCTCCCGGCCAAGTCATTTGTATAACAACTGCCTCCCGCAAAACTTCCTTGCGTATATTGTGATTTGCCGCCTCTGGTCCCAGTGTCTGTATTCTACCTACCTTCTTATTTGTTCTGGTTAGAAATCTCGAATGATCGTGATTTGAGAGCTCATTCATTGCAGAATATAACGATGGCATGGAAAAAGAAGCCATGTGATGTCTCATTGCTTCCCAAAAAGCTCCTGCATTTCCGTGTAGATCTTCTCGGTAATCATCACTATGTTTTTGCATTCCTGTTAAAAACCATGTGACTGGCTCCATAAATGCATCATAATTCATTAGACTATCCCACTCGTCTCCTTGCAACCAGGGCACAGGGTTTCCATAATGTTCTGCCAGGATAATTGCATCAGGATTAGCACTTTTTACTGCCATCCTAAAGTCCTTCCAGAACTGATGATTCATTTCTGGTGAAAATCCAAGATCAGCCGCAACATCCAATCTCCATCCATCCACATGATATGGCGCCTGAAGCCATTTTTTTGCAACGGATAAAATATAATGATATAACTCTGTTGATCCTTCATAATTCAACTTTGGAAGGGTATCGTGTCCCCACCATCCATCATAAGTTCCGTTATTGGGCCATTTTGTCTGGTCGTGGAATTGAAAATAATCTCTATAAGGACTATCCGAATCATGATACGCGCCTTTTTGATATCCTTCTTTTCCAAAATAGATTTGTTCCCGATCTAACCATTTGTTGAAAGATCCACAATGATTGAAGACACCGTCAAGAATGACACGCATCCCCTTTTTATGAATTTCCCTTACAACCTCTGCAAAAAAAGCATTACTTGCTTCTAAATTTTCCTTGTCAGTTACTCTTTTAATAAATCTTGTTGCATCTTTATTATCATTATTTTCAGGATTTAACAATAACCCACCGTCATTTACTATTTTACCAAAGTGAGGGTCAATATAATCATAATCCTGTATATCATACTTGTGATTTGATGGAGATACGAATAATGGATTAAAATAAATCACATCTATTCCCAATGATTTCAAATACTCCAGTTTGTCAACTACCCCCTGTAAATCTCCCCCGTAAAACTCCCTAATGCCTATTGTTTCAGGATATTTATTCCAATGATATACTTTAACGGTGTTTCCACCAATATAGTTGTATTCCCCGGTCAGCACATCATTATGCGGATCCCCGTTATAAAAGCGATCCACAAAAATCTGATAAATCACCGCACCTTTAGACCAGGATGGTGTTTTGAATCCAGGGATAATCTGGAAGCGATAGTGTTCAAGTGGTTCTTTTTGTGCACCTCGTTTGTCGTAAAAATATCGAATCCGTCCAACTTGTATTTCAAAATAATAATGAAAGCTTGTCTGTCCAACAAAAATCTGAGTTTCAAAATAATCAAAAAACTCATCTGTTTCTACAATATGCATTTTTGTTTTATATTCTGAACAGATTAAAAAAACCGCATCAACATTATCCTTCTTCGTCCTAAACCTGATGGTTACTTTTTCGTTTAAAGAAGGCTCACTTGGTGACACATAGCTTTCTGTCATGTCAGAAAACAACGATTTTATACTTAATACAGGTCTCATTCTGCTGATATAATCCTGTACCTCATTTTTAATTAATTGACGATAACTCATTTCAATACCTCTTGTCCCTTACTTGGACTGGCTATAGCACTTAGAGTGTTTCTTTTTATTTAATAAGATAATTAGATATGAAACTATAATATAGTACACAACCCTCTTGCACAAGACTTTCCTTCTAAAATTTCCAGAGAAAGTAAAAAGGACAGCATCACGATGGCTGTCCTTTTTAGAGAAGGTATTTCTTCTTATGGGGTATAGCAAAAAACTATATAACGTATTGGGGGGGGTTACAAGATGTATTATAGCAAACCCCTCTTTCTTCGTCTATTCTCAGGATTCACAAAGTTTACAAAAAGGCGTCTACGTTTTTGTTACTATTGCACAAATCATTCTTCAAATAATGCTTCAAACTCAGATCTTGTAATCTTCTCTTTTTCCAAAAGTAACTCTGCACATTTGTGTAAGATTGTATCATATTCTACAATGATTTTTCTTGCCTTCTCATAGCATTCATCAATCATAACTTTTACTTCTTTATCAATTTCTCCTGCAATTGTCTCACTATGACTTCGAGTATGCGCAAGGTCTCTTCCGATAAATACCTCATCATCTTCATCATCATAATTGATTACACCAATATTCTCTGACATACCATATTTTGCTACCATTTTTCTGGCAAGTTTTGTTGCGCGTTTGATATCACTTGACGCACCTGTCGTGATATCATCAAATATGAGTTCTTCAGCGATTCTACCTCCAAGTGAAACCATAATTTCCTGAAGCATTCTTCCTTTTGTTCTAAACATTTCATCTCTCTCAGGAAGTGGCATGGTATATCCTGCAGCTCCAAGACCAGTTGGGATAATAGAAACAGTGTACACTGGTCCAACATCAGGAAGAACATGGAATAAGATTGCATGACCAGCTTCATGAAACGCTGTAATCCTCTTCTCATTATCGGAAATAATTCGACTTCGTTTTTCGGCGCCAATCCCAACTTTAATAAACGCACTTTTAATATCATCCTGTTTAATATAGTTTCGATTCTCTTTTGCAGCACAGATGGCCGCCTCATTCAATAGGTTTTCTAGATCTGCACCGGTAAACCCTGCTGTTGTCTGCGCTACCTGCTTTAAATTAACGTCATCACCAAGTGGTTTGTTTTTTATATGTACCCTGAGGATTTCTTCCCTTCCACCTACATCAGGACTTCCAACACTGATTTTTCGATCAAAACGACCCGGACGCAAAATAGCAGGGTCTAAAATATCAACACGATTGGTCGCCGCCATTACAATAATTCCTTCGTTCACACCAAATCCATCCATCTCAACCAGAAGCTGATTGAGGGTCTGCTCTCTTTCGTCATGTCCGCCACCCATACCAGTACCTCTTCGCCTGGCAACAGCATCAATTTCATCAATGAAAATAATACAAGGCGCATTTTTCTTTGCTTCTCCAAACAGGTCTCGCACTCTTGAAGCCCCTACACCAACAAACATTTCAACAAATTCAGAACCCGAAATGCTAAAAAAAGGTACACTCGCCTCACCTGCAATTGCTTTTGCAAGAAGTGTTTTTCCTGTTCCAGGGGCTCCTTCGAGCAGAACACCCTTCGGAATTCTGGCACCAACCCTCGTAAATTTTGAAGGCTCTCTTAAAAATTCCACAATTTCTTCCAGCTCTTCTTTTTCTTCCTGAAGTCCAGCAACATCTTTCAATGTTACCTTATTCTCTCCCGCAGACAGTTTTGCCTTGCTTTTTCCAAAATTCATCATCTTGCCGCCACTATTGCCAGCATTATTCGAATTCATCATTGTAAAAAGAAATACACCAATAATCAGCATTACGATAATTGGAAGAATTGACGTAATAAACCAATTCTCCTGCGGTATGTCCTTCAATACAGGATCTATTTCGTACTCTGCTAAGAGTTTTTCAATCTCGGTAACATCTGAAACATAGAGAACTTTCTCTTCACCAGTTTCCATTGTTAAAACCAGTGCACCAGTTGGTGTCTCTTTGTTTGGCTGAATCGTAATTTCTGAAATACTACCTGCCTGGAGTTCTTGTAAAAATTCACGGTAGGTGTAATCCTCTTCCCCACTGCTCATTGAACTAATCCAGACAGTAATCAGCAACAGCGCAATAATGATTACAAAATAAATGTTTAGGCCTTTTCCTACTTTATTCAACTCAAGCCTCCTTAATCAAACTCAACAACGCCAATAAATGGCAGGTTTCTGTATCTTTGATCATAGTCAAGACCATACCCTATTACAAACTCGTCCGGAATATTAAAACAGGTATAATCAACATCAACATCAACAACTCTTCGCTCAGGTTTATCTAATAAAGTACATACCTTTAAGCTACTTGGTCCTCTCTTTTTTAGAATTTCAATCAGATAGCTGAGTGTTCTCCCTGAATCAATAATATCTTCCACAATCAGAACATGTTTATTTTCTAAAGGTTCATCAAGATCTTTTACAATCTTTACAACTCCACTTGATTTTGTCTCGCTTCCATAACTAGATACACACATAAAGTCCATTGAAACAGGAACAGTAATTCTTTTTGCAAGTTCACACATAAAAAAAACACCACCCTTTAATACACAAACCAGATGGACCTGCTTTCCCGCATATTCTTCGCTGATTTTCTTGCCAATTTCCTGGATTTTTTCGTCTACTTCCTGCTCGCTTAGCATTATCTTTACATGCTCTGCCATAATTCACATCCTCCTGTTATTTTTACTTCTATTATTTTTTTTGTAGATTCTTGAACTTTATAATAATAACTGATTCTTTTTCCAACCACCCATAAAACATGACTACCGTCTGCTAAAAGTAAGATCTGGTCTCTGTTTTCTTTTGGAATTTTCTCGTCAATCATATACTGTTTGATTGATTTTCTTCCTCCGTCTTCATTAATGATCAAATAATCCCCTTTGCAACGATTTCTCAAAATCAAAGGTTGTTCTATTTTATCATAGTCAAACCATTTCGTATATAAATTCGATGGAATCATTTCTTCGTTTTTCTTCTCAAAAACACAGGTTTTAATCGTCTGACTTTCACTCAGATTCATCTCTTTATTCCATTCAATTTTAACAAAGTCTGCTTGCTTTTTTGTTATCGTTTTTTTTTGATCTAATTCAAAGAGTAATCCCGAGTAAGTTTTACTAACCAGAATCTCATTTGGTAAGCAAAGCCTCTTTCCAACCTGCTTCTCCGTCATTGAAAAAATAGATTCGATATGTACTGCTGTAAGATCTTTTAATGAGCCAGTCACTTTTTCGTAACAGAATCTCAACAAATATTTTTGAATAATCTTATCAAGTTTTTTGTACTTTTCCTGATTTAATTCTATTTTAACCAAGCGGTTCTCAGCTTTTGTTTCCTCTGTGGTCAGTTCGTATGCTTCTTTCGTGATTTTATATAGATATTCTTCTGCCTCTGATGCAATTTCTGCAGCTTCTACAATATGTTCAATTGCACGTGGACTTACCATTTCATTTGCTATTGGAAGTAAATAGTTTCGAATTCTATTTCTGGTGTAATCATCCTCAAAATTTGTGTGATCTATTCTTATCTCAACTTTATTCTCTTTTATGTAACGTTCAATTTCTGCTCTTTCCAGACACAGCAATGGTCGAATAATTCTTCCCCTAACCGGCCTGATTCCTCCAAGTCCTTTCAATCCACATCCTCTGAACAAATGGAACAATACTGTTTCCGCCTGATCATTCTTATGATGAGCAACTGCAATTTTGTCTGCTCCTAGTTGAATTCTTAGTTCTTCAAATATGCGATATCTTGCATTTCTGCCAGCTTCTTCAGAAGAAATCCCCTCTCTCATTACGATGCTCGGGATATCTATTTCTTTTAAAAAAAAAGGTATCTGCTTACTCCTACATAGTTTTTCTACAAATTCTGCATCTGCTCCGGCTTCTTCCCGCATTTTATGATTTACATGCACTGCATAAAGATGAATCGGAATTATTTCTTGTATCAGGCATAATAGCTCCAAAAGGCAGACCGAATCCGCCCCCCCCGAAATGCCTACTATGATTTTGTCATTCTCTTTTATCATGGAATTTTGTTGACAAAAGCTTAGTACTTTCTGATACATATACTCCTCCATATAAAAAATGCGGAAGGTCAAACTCTCCGCATTTATTCTTCTTTGAAAATGATTTCGTCCTCATTTACCAAGCCCAATTTATCTTTTGCAACTTCTTCAGCAAATTTTTTTGTCTTTGTATATTTTCTAAACTCCTCAATCTCTTCAGATCTTACTTCCTGTAATGCAATCTGTTCTTGAAGCTGTGCTTCTCTCGCAAGGTAAATTCCTTGTTTTTGACGAAGCTCTACGCACTTTACGGCGACAACAATTAGTAGCATAAATACAACAACTGCTACCAATAACATACCCATTCGATTTTGCCTTTTTTTTCGAATTGCAATTCTTCTCGACATCCTTGTCTTCGCCCCCCAATTAATGATGTTTACATAAGTATATTGTACTCAGTTTCCGAGTATTCGTCAACTAATTCTAGGAATATCCTGCATCCTTTTCCTATACTTTCTTAGAAACAAATAACAAACTTTGTGGCCTTTTTCCTATTCGATTATAAATATTTAAATAATTCTTTTGCTTCTTCTTTTTTAACTGTTTCCTGTATCTCTAGAACTTCAACTTTCACTTCTTTATTTCCAAAATTAATTGTAATGATATCACCCTGCTTCACATTTGTAGATGCTTTGGCCTCTTTTTCATTGATTAGGACTCTGCCCGCATCACATGCCTCATTTGCAACAGTTCTTCTCTTAATTAATCTCGATATTTTCAAATATTTATCTAGTCTCATTTCATTAACCAAACTTTCTTTTGTTATAAACAAAAAGAAGTCAGGCATTCGTGTTACCACGAAGCTGCCTAACTTCACATAGTCAATCCGAATGATTTATTTTTCGTTAACTAAGTCTTTTAATGCTTTTCCAGCTTTGAATTTAGGAGCTTTAGAAGCAGCGATTTTCATAACTTCTCCGCTCTGAGGATTTCTTCCTTCTCTAGCAGCTCTTTCAGATACTTCAAAAGTACCAAAACCAACTAATTGAATTTTTTCACCTTTTTTTAACTCTGTTGCAACAACATCTGTGAAAGCCTTTAATGCTTTCTCTGCATCCTTTTTGGATAATTCTGCCTGATCAGCAATTGCTGCTACTAATTCTGTTTTGTTCATTGCGAACTCCTCCTCTTATATCGAGTATATTGTATTCAAATTTTAGCGTTCTAATAAAACACCTATCTATATTTATAGACACTTTTACACCTTTTGTCAAGGAAGTTTTGGCTATTTATCAACATTTCCTTCATTTACAACTCTTTTTTGAGAGTCACTTTCATATTCCTCTATTAGGTCTTCGATTCTGTCATTTAGTAATTGTTCCAAGTGAACTTTTCTCTTCATTGCAATATTTGATACTTCTAATAATACTTGTGTAAAGCTTTTTTCTATGTTACTTTGATCAATTTCTTTTTTTTCAGCAAGTAGGCATCTAATCTGTTCCATTGATTCCTTTATTTCTGTTAGTGAATCTGCTTCTGATTTTGTTTCCTGGTAAATCCTATTCACCTTTTTTAGTACTTTTGACATTCGCGTCAGAGAAGGTAACTCGTTGGGTATTTCTCTCAAAGGTGATATTGTCCTGCTATATTTTTCTTTTTCCTGCCTTTTAATTTCATCCCAGTTTTTCAAAACCTCTCCAGAATCAGCAACCTGCACATCACCAAAAACATGTGGATGTCTGCGAATCATTTTTTCTTGCACCGTAGAAACAACATCCTCCAAAGTAAAGAGACCTTCTTCCTCCGCGATACAACTTTGCATAACCACCTGAAGAAGTAAATCTCCAAGTTCCTCTTTCATATTTTCATAATCGCCCGTATTCTCATATATTCTGATTGCAGCTTGAAGTTCTGCAGCTTCTTCCATAATACAAGCTCTTAAACTGCCATGCGTTTGCTCTCTGTCCCAAGGACATCCATTCTCGCTTCTTAGTACTTTAATTGTATCATTGAATTCCAAAATACTTTTTTCAAGACTCATGTTTATTCCTATCTGCGAACTTAAGTACGCATAAAATCATTTCACGCTCTTTCCTATCTACGATTCACTGATCAGATCAGAGAAGGAATACGTCACATCTTTCTTCACACTGTCAACTTGTATCGTATAACTCTTCGTTACATATCCATTTTTTCTTAGCGTAATCACATGTGTGCCTGCTGTTTTCAAAAAACTAATCGGTGCAATTCCTACATAATTCGTGTCCAGATACACCTCAGAACCTTCCGGTGACTCAATAAATATTTTATTTGAATCGTCTGCTACTGCCGCCGTCACAGTATTATTTGAAGTGACTGTATTTGCTGAAACAGCATCCTTGCTATCTTGCGTTTCGTCTTGCACTTCCTCTTGGGTTTCTTCCATCTCAATATTGATATTTGCATATTCCTGACCAACTTTAACAAACTGGGATAGCATTTCATATCCTTCTGCCTTAACAATAATCTGATGGATCCCATACTCAAGAGAGACCGGTCTGCTATAATCTGTCAGCGTTCCATTTACGAAAAGCTGTGCTTCCGGGGGAATTACACTAAACAAAATCTGACCGAATTTTTTTTCTTCTGGAATCACATCCCCTACATCAAGTTCTATTTCTCCATCTCGCTTAATTGTAACTTCTCTGGAGGTTTCAATCCCAGTATTTGTAAGAAACACCTGATAAGTCCCTTCTGGTACCACAAGAAGCATATCCTCAACAATCGGTTTGATTAGTTCCTGCCCTACTTCTATCCACCCTCCAATAAAATACTCTTCATTTGCAAGACGCAGGTAGCCATGCCCCTGGTCAATCAGGATACTATAAATAGTATGATCTATTCCTTTTACCAATAACAAATCCGTACTATTTAAATCTGCAATTTCTCCCACCATTCCATTCGAAACAATAACCACATTCGGATCTAGTTTATATTCCTCGCTTCCAATAGAAAGCCTTTTTTGATTCCAGAAAACTTCAAACTTTGAAACTTCTGAGTAATCCCATGCATTTTCTGCAATTAAGATGGAGTTTAACCTTTTTGCAAGCTTATGAAAAGTTACCTCAACAATTTCTCCCTGTGAGATTTGCGTCATTGCTAAACCATTTCCATATTTGTCCTTAATGATTGTGGCTCCGTCATACTTTAAGGTATATTTTTTCCCAAGTTGCAAGTTTTGCAAGGTTATTTTTTCTGCAGACTTATCTATCAAAGTTACAACTGCAGTGTCAGCTGAATCATAGAAACCAGCTACTTCTCTCTTGTAACCCGTCTGATCTGTTTCCTCTGATTCTGTAAATCCAATGCCCGCATTATTTTCTCTCACATTGCATGCATTTAAAGTCAAGGTGCAAAATAGCAGACAGATCATAATTGATTTTATTTTCAATTTATATCCCCCTGTTCAATGAGTCTTAATAAAAGCTCTTTCTGATTGCAATCGGGATTCTCTATTACGATTAGTAGTAATTTTTGCAGGATTTCTCCAATTTCTTTCCCAGGTTTTATTCCGAGTTTAATTAAGTCTGCACCTGTGACAGCCAACATTTTAAGAGAAATACATTCCTCTTTTTCCTGAATCTGTTTATAGTACAGTTCAATATTTTGAAGTGTTTTTATTTTTTCCGCCTTACTTTCGTCACTCTTCGCCTGCGCATCTGCCCATTTTACCATTAACAAATAGGGAAAAATATCTTCTCCAACTTCATAAATTGCTCTTCTGACTCCGACTTGGGAATCCTCAATTTTAATAGCATGCTTTGC
>CANRNK010000087.1 GCA_947631985.1 uncultured Lachnospiraceae bacterium
CGATTTTGGGACAGGATTTTCTAATATGGAGTATATAGTAAAGTTACCATTTGATACCATTAAACTGGATAAAAATCTTTTTTGGACAGCAATATCAAGTAATAGTAAAACAGAGTTTTTTAAAAATATAGCCTGCTTTATTAAGAATATGGGTCTATCTGTTATTTGTGAAGGGGCAGAAACACAGGCACATATGGATTATCTTGCAGATGTTAAAATTGATTGTGTACAAGGATATTTTTATTCTCCACCACTAAAAGAAAGTGATTTTGTCAAGTTTATGAATTATTTTAACGAAAAGAACAATACGTTATCTTGAATTTGTTTGATCGCTAAGATATACTTATTCAAGAATATAGTAGAAAAAGGAGTTTGTCATGGAATTAATTCATATGAAAGAACTGTTTCGGAATGAGAAAGAATATATAGGAAAAAAAGTAAAAATTGGTGGCTGGCTTAAGAGCAAAAGAGATTCAAAGACATTTGGATTTCTGGTTTTGAATGATGGAACTTTCTTTGAGCCATTGCAGATTGTTTATTCGGATGAATTACTTAATTTTGAAGCAATCTCAAGACTTAACGTTGGAGCAGCTGTTGTTGTGGAAGGAATCGTAACAGAAACGCCGGATGCAAAACAAAGATTTGAAATACAAGCTTCTGCTGTGGAAATTGAGGGGCAGTCAGCGCCGGATTATCCGTTGCAGAAAAAAAGACATACTTTTGAATATTTGCGGACGATTTCGCATTTAAGAGCCAGAACAAATACATTCCAGGCTGTTTTCAGGGTTCGTTCTCTTGCGGCTTATGCAATTCATAAATTTTTTCAGGAAAGAGAATTTGTCTATGTTCATACACCAATCATAACGGGAAGTGATTGTGAGGGAGCAGGAGAAATGTTCCAAGTAACCACAATGGATCTAAATGCAATGCCCCGTTTAGAAGATGGTACAATTGATTTTAATCAGGACTTCTTTAATAAACCAACGAATCTGACAGTAAGCGGCCAGCTAAACGGTGAGACATACGCTATGGCATTTAAAAATATTTATACATTTGGACCTACCTTTCGGGCTGAGAATTCCAATACAACAAGACATGCGGCTGAATTTTGGATGATTGAACCGGAAATGGCATTCGCAGATTTAAAAGATGATATGATTCTTGCAGAGAATATGATTAAATACGTGATAACTTATGTCTGTGAACATGCACCAGAGGAAATGGCATTTTTTAATCAGTTTGTTGACCAAGGTTTACTTGAGCGCCTAGAGAATGTTGTGAACTCAGATTTTGCACATGTCACCTATTCAGAAGCCATTGAGATTTTACAAAAACATAATGATGAGTTTGAGTATAAGGTTTCTTGGGGATGTGACTTACAAACAGAACATGAGAGATTCCTGACAGAGCAGGAGTTTAAAAAACCAGTATTTGTAACAGATTATCCAAAAGAAATCAAAGCATTCTATATGAAAATGAATGAAGACAATAAAACAGTTGCCGCAATGGATTGCCTGGTTCCTGGAATTGGCGAAATTATAGGTGGTAGTCAAAGAGAAGATAATTATGAGAAGCTTGTAACCAGAATGAAAGAATTAGATTTGAATCCTGAAGATTATGAGTTTTATCTGGATTTAAGAAAGTACGGATCAACAAGACATGCTGGCTTTGGATTGGGATTTGAAAGATGTGTCATGTATCTAACTGGAATGAGTAATATCAGGGACGTAATACCATTCCCTAGAACTGTTAATAATTGTGAATTATAGGAGGCAAGTATGGGTAAAATTACGATACCAGAAGGATATCACTCTACTTTAAGCATTAAAGATACTGAAAAAGCAATTAAACGAGTCAAAGATTTTTTTGAAAGGGAGCTTGCTACCCAGTTAAATCTAAAAAGAGTATCAGCGCCACTTTTTGTATTTCCAGAGTCAGGATTAAACGATAATCTAAATGGAATAGAGAGACCAGTTAAATTTGGAATAAAGGAATTAGAAGACAAAGAAGTTGAAATTGTCCATTCGCTGGCTAAATGGAAACGCCTTGCCTTGAAAAAATATGGTTTTACAAATGGAGAAGGTCTATATACCGACATGAATGCAATCCGAAGAGATGAGGAGACTGATAATATTCACAGTATTTTCGTTGATCAGTGGGATTGGGAAAAAATCATAACGAAAGAAGAAAGAACGATTGATAAATTAAAAGAAATTGTAAAATCAGTTTATGAAGCACTTAGAGTAACAGAGAAATATATTGCAAATCGCTATCATTATGTCGAAAGCTTTTTGCCAGAAGAAATCACATTTATTACGTCACAGGAATTAGAAGATAAATACCCTGACTTAACGCCAAAAGAACGGGAAAATAAAATAGCCAGAATCAAAGGTGCTGTCTTTATCATGCAGATTGGTGGTACACTTGCATCAGGAGAAAAGCATGATGGAAGAGCTCCAGATTATGATGACTGGCAATTAAACGGTGATATCATTGTGTATTATCCGATTCTTGATATGGCCCTAGAGCTTTCTTCAATGGGAATCAGAGTTGATGAAGCATCGTTAAAAGAGCAGCTGGAACTAGCTGGTTGTTCCGAGAGAGCTAAGATGCCATTCCAAAAAGCATTATTGAATGGAGAATTGCCCTATACGGTAGGTGGTGGGATTGGTCAATCCAGAATCTGTATGTTCTTTCTTAGAAAAGCACATTTGGGTGAGGTTCAGGCATCTGTCTGGCCACAGGATGTACTTGATTACGCCATGGAGAAAGGTGTAGATTTATTATAATGTTTAGTCCCAGTCTAACGACTGGGATTTTCTTTACCAACAGAAAAATGTCTGCATATCAAAACGAAGGAAGGGGTTTGTGAAGTGATTGAAATCATGAAAGAAAAAGAAATAATAATGATACTAATCCTTTTTTTGGTTCTTCTGATTTTTGCAGTTTCAACATATCTTATTTCCAAAAAATTTCATAAAAATTATACAAAAGGGAATATGGACGATATGGATGGCGTGGAATTTGAGCATTTTTGCGCAGACATATTAAAAAAACGTGGATTTGTTGATGTTGAAGTAACAAAAGGAAGTGGTGATTATGGGATAGATATCCTTGCTGAAAAAGAAGGAATTACGTATGGAATTCAGTGTAAGTGTTATCAGGAAGCAGTAGGAGTAAAGGCAATACAGGAAGCTTATGCGGGAAAAGAGTATTATGATCGAATGGTCGGAGCAGTTATGACGAATCAGTATTTTACAGCGCCAGCAGTAGATGCAGCAAAAAAACTTAGAATTCTACTATGGGATAGAGGATATCTTGATCGAATGATAGAGGAATAAATTACTTTTAACCCCCTGATGATAAGCGACCCAAGGTCGCGGATGGGAGCCAACATGAAAATTCTGGTAGATGCAGATGCCTGTCCGGTTAACCGGATTGTAGAAGTGATAGCAAAAGAAAAAAATATTTCACTTATTTTTATTTGTGATAAAAATCATGTGATTAGGTCAGAATTTGGTGACGTAGTTACAGTAGAAAGTGGTCCCGATGCGGTAGACTTTAAAATCATAGAGATTGGAAAAAAAGGAGACCTTGTCGTAACACAGGATTATGGTGTGGCTGCAATGGCTTTAGGGAAAGGAATGTTTGCAGTTCATCAAAGTGGGAAAGAATTTACCGATTATAATATTGACAGCCTGCTCATGGAACGACATCTTTCAAAAAAAGCCAGACGAGTAGGCAGGCAAAATGGAAAAGGACCTTCAAAAAGAACACAGCATGATGATGAATTGTTTGAAAAATTGTTTCTTAGTATACTTAACAGAATAATCTGATAGGGTAAAGGGGAATAATAGGTTGAATAAAACTTTTTAGTCCCTTGGGTTGAAGGCGATAAACTATCGCAGAAGGGAGTTAGTAATGAAGAAAATAAGGTATGGAATAGCAATTTTAACAATAGCGTTTTTCCTTTCAGGTTGTACGACAGGAAGTGAAGGAGCGACAACTGAATCCAAATCAGAATTGGATACAGAAGAGGTAGTGTTCACAAGTGTTTCAGCCGAGGAAGCCAAGCAGATTATGGATAGTGAAACAGGTTATATGATTCTTGACGTAAGAACGAAAGAAGAATATGAAAGTGGTCATATTATAAATGCTACTTTGCTGCCAAACGAAGAAATAGGAGAGGATGTTAGTGACATTCTTCCAGAGAAAGAACAAAAAATATTGGTTTACTGTAGAAGTGGTAACAGAAGCAAGCAGGCATCGGAAAAGTTAGTGAAACTAGGATATACAAACATTGTTGAGTTTGGTGGTATTGCTGACTGGCCATATGAAATAGAGAAAACAGAGTGACTTTTAAAATCCCAGCCAGGCTGGGATTTTTCATGTGTCTTGAAATTTGTTTGTCAAAAAGTTGTATTCTATACTATAATATAATACATATAGGAGTAACTATTCCAAACAAGTGTAGAAAAGAGTGAAATAATGTAGCAATTATTTTACAGTAATTTTGATTGTACGCGTGTTAAAACACGCAGATGGGTATAAACATGGAAATTAATCAGGTATTGAATGAACTGCTTGTAAATTTATTCAAGGATATTAATGACATAGAAGAAAAAGCAATTCAGACAGAAGAATTTCAGGGAATTACTACCAATGATGTTCATGTGATAGAGGCAATTGGTCTGGGTGCAGCTAAAAACATGTCAACAGTTGCAAAAGCACTTCATGTCACGATGGGTACGCTTACAATATCGGTTAATAGTCTGGTAAAAAAGGGGTACGTGCATAGAATTCGAAGCGAAGAGGATCGCAGAGTTGTTCTGGTCTCACTAACAGAACGTGGAAGACAGGCACACGAACATCATAGAATTTTCCATGAACAGATGATTCATGAAATTGTGGGTGGTTTATCATTGCAGGAGAAAGAAATATTGAGCAGTGCATTACACAAATTGATTCTTTTTTTTAGAAAAAAAAGAACATAATCAGATTTATTGACGAATAAGTGAATACAAAAGGAATACATACAATATTAAAGTGTACATATTTTACAAACAAGGTTGATAATAATTGCCATTCAAAGTATAATGTGCATATAAACGGCCATAGATTTTGATTAACGGAAGGAATTTGAAAATGAAAAAACTAAAAAAAATGTCTAGAACTAAGAAGGAAAATCAAAAAAAGTCATTATTTAAAAAGACAAGTATTAAAGGGAAAATTAATTTTTTAGTTTTTGGAATTATAGCAGTAATGTTAGTGCAGCTTGTGACGCTTGGATACCAGTCAATGAAGTTTAGCAACGAATACGCAAGCGTATTAGAAAACATTTCAAAAATAACATTTATAAAAACAAATTCTACACAGGCAGCAAAAACCATTATGAATCTATGTTCAATTGGGGGAAGCGTTTCTGAAAGTGGATATAATGAAATGATGGAAGAAATGAGAGGCTATCTGGACAATATTGAAGAAAATATTGGAACGGATCCACTCTATAGTCAGAATCAGAACCAAATGATTCCAGTCAGATCGTCTGTTGAAGATTATCTTGCAGAGTATGATGCGCTTGTGGCTGCTTGTGGCGATAACTTTTCATCTGCAGGTGCTGAGATGGCTAAAAGTATGGTGAACCATGCAAGCTTTATTTCTATCAGAGCAGAGACGCTGCTGACCTATGAAATTTCAAGAAGTGAGGATGTTCAGGAAGAAATATCAACTAACTTTAGGGCTATGATTAATATATTGGTTATTTCTGTCCTTGTCATTACAGCGTTGGCGATTGTAATTGCGATTCGTGTTTCCTCTGGAATTTCAAAGCCTATCATAGCACTACAGAAGAAACTCGTTGCATTGGCAGATGGAGACCTCACAACGGAGGATATTCATATTCAATCTTCGGATGAGACAAAAGATCTTGCAGATGCATTTAATTTAATGAAGCAGAATCTTGCTAATGTTATCCAAAAAGTATCAAAAGGCACCAAGGAAATGGAAAGTGCTACTGGTATTGTTGAAATTAGTATTGGAGAAAATACGAAAGGTAGTGTTAAAATATCTGAAGCGATCGACCAGATGATGACACACCTTGAACAGCAGACAGATGAGTCAAAGCATATTATGCAGCAAGTAACTGACATGGGTGGAATTTCCAGAGAAGTGACTTCAAATGCTGAAAGAATTAAGGACAACTCTCAAGAAGCATTATCAAAAGCGGTTTTGGGAACAGAAAATGTTGCAGCATATGTGAAACAGATGCAGTCTGTAAATGATAGTATGCGTAGCATGTCAGAAGTGTTCAAGAAATTTAGCGAAAATACACAAGCGATGACAACAGCACTTAGTACAATTGAAGAAATTGCTGGACAGACAAACCTGCTATCGTTGAATGCATCTATTGAAGCAGCACGTGCCGGTGAGGCAGGTAGGGGATTTGCTGTTGTAGCGACAGAGATTAGAAAACTTGCAGATGACTCTCAAAATGCGGCACATCAGATTGGTGAAATGATTAATTCGGTTCAAAAAGAAGCAGAGCTGATGAGCGACAAAATGCGTCAGAGTTTGCTCCAGTTAGAAAAAGGGAATAATCTTGCGGAAGACACAAAGGTAAGTTTTTCGATGATTAAAGGAAGTACAGAAACTGTTAATGATGAAGTACTTCAGATTATCAAGAAGATAGGACAACTTGTGGAAGTCATGGATGAAACGGTTGAAGGAATGAATATTATTTATTCCGCTACGGATATGAATGTTGTTGAGATCAATGAAGTAAGTGCGATTGTTACGGAAGAAACAGCAAATTTAGAAGAGGTATCAGCAACAACAACTATGCTTGCAAATCTTGCAAAGGATTTGGAGGAACTGGTTTCAGCCTTTAAGCTAATGGAGGAGTCTGAGGAAGAAACAGATGAGGATTTGGCAGAGTATAGTGAAAGCCTGAACTTTGATGAAAACAAGCCAAGCGAGGGATATGATTCGTTAAGTGAATAAGAGAATAGATTGATGTACGGTTTCATAGAACTACAGATTCAATTAGAGAACTGCATTATTTTGGATAAACTCCAAAATAATGCAGTTCTTTTTTTGTTCTTTGTGCTGAATTCTATTGACAATAAAAAAATCATCTATTAATATAAGTATATTAATAAAACTATTTTACAAAAAGAAATTACAAAATAGATTTATGAAGAAAAACAACCCATTAGTAAAAGTAACATAATTGAAAAGGAGAGTAAAAATGCAATATTTATTAGGAACCGATATTGGTACATCAGGAACAAAAACAATATTAACAGACTTAAATGGGACATTAATTGCAAAAGATCTTCAAGAATATGGAATCCTTACACCGAAGCAGCTTTGGGCGGAACAATGGCCGGACGTCTGGTATGAAGCTACAATGAAATCAATTAAAAATACGGTTAAAAAAGCTGGAATAGATGCAAATCAGATTAAAGGAATTGCGATAAGTGGACTTTATGGCGGATCAGGAATTCCACTGG
This sequence comes from uncultured Lachnospiraceae bacterium, assembly GCA_947631985.1. Lineage (GTDB taxonomy): Bacteria > Bacillota > Clostridia > Lachnospirales > Lachnospiraceae > SZUA-378. The sequence goes on from CANRNK010000087.1 coordinate 7,512, forward strand.
ATGAAAATATGGAACCAGTAAGACCCTGTATGATCTGGATGGATGGCCGGGCTGATTTGGAAACAAAATGGGCACTTGAAAAAATAGGAGAAAAAACCCTTCTCGAAATCACACACAATGGTGCCAATCCTTATTATGGTTTTACAAAGATTTTGTGGATGAAGAATAACGAGCCTGAAAATTGGAATAAAACAAAACTTTTTTTACCTCCAAATAATTATGTGATATATAAACTGACTGGAGAAGTTGCGATAGATTATTCGTCGGCTGGGAATATCGGCGGTATTTTTGACATGAGAACAAGATCCTGGTCAGAAGAAATGATGGATGCGATGGGAATCCCTGTATCTATGATGCCTGAAAAAATTGTTGAATCAACAGACATTGTTGGTGGACTAAAAGCAGACATTGCAAGGGAGTTAGGTCTGGAAACTGGCATGCCAGTCATTGCCGGTGGAATCGATTGTGGAGCAGCAAATATTGGAATGGGAGTTTTTGACCCGGGTGTCTATGCGGTAGCGATTGGAACTTCAATGTGCGCGGCACTCATTTCTGACAAACCGATTAAAGGAGAAGGATTGATTGTATGGCCGTACCTGTATGAGGCAAAAAAATTATCTTACTATTTTGCAGGGGGAGCTACTGCGGGTGCAATTGTTAAGTGGTTTAGAGATACTTTTTGTGAGCTGGAAGTGAAAAAGGAAGAAGAAGGAGGTGCAAATGCATATGCTGCATTAGATGCAGAAGCTGAAAAAATTTCAGAGGGAAGCGAAGGGTTAATTGTGTTGCCGTACTTTATGGGGGAAAGAAGTCCAGTATGGGATCCTGATGCAAAGGGTACTATTCTGGGATTGTCTCTTGTGCATACTAAGGCGCATATTTATAGAGCATTTCTTGAGGCAGTAGCCTATTCTTTGCGGGGTGCAATGGAAGCAACAGGAGAAACGATAGAGGGGAATATCATGCTGGCAGGAGGAGTTACAAAATCAAAACTCTGGAAGCAGATATTTGCAGATGTAACCGGAAAAACAGTTGTCTGTCCCAAAATAGATGTAGAGGCAAATATGGGAGATGTGATTTTAGCTGGAATAGGAACTGGGTTACTTACCTATGAAGAAGCTAAAACATGGCAGATTATGGATGAAAAAATCATTCCTGATATGGAAAAACACAAAAAATATAGTGCATATTATGAAATATATAAATCGTCCTATCAGCATTTAAAAGAAGATATGAAAAACCTTACAAAATTAGTGAAAGGATAAACAAGGTATTACTATGAAAATGAAAGCAATGGTTTATAAAGGACCGAAAGAGTTAAGAATTGAGGAAGTCAAAGTACCAGAAGTTGGAGAGAGAGATGTTTTGGTAAAAGTAAAGTATTGTGGTGTATGTGGAACAGATATTCATATTTATCAGGGTGATGGAGGATCATTTGAAGTAACGCCTCCGCTCATCATGGGACATGAACTCTCTGGAATTGTTGAAATGACAGGAAGTAAGGTTACCAAGGTCAAAAAAGGTGATTTGGTTTCAATTGATCCAAATGATATGTGTGGAGAGTGCTACTATTGTAAAAATGCGATGGAACAGTTTTGTCAAAATAATATAGGATATGGAACAACAGTCAATGGTGGATTTGCAGAATACATTGCTGCCAATGAAAAACAGGTGTTCAAGTTTGAGGAGGGAACCGATGCGTTAACAGCGGCGATGGCAGAGCCCCTCTCTTGCTGTGTACATGGGATTGATTTATGTAATATAAAGGTCGGAGATGAAGTGCTCGTTATTGGAGGAGGACCAATTGGCTTAATTATGATGCAGCTTGCTAAAAAATCAGGAGCAAGTAAGGTGATTTTATCAGAGCCTGTTGCAGAGAAAAGAGAGCTTGCAGTAAGACTAGGAGCGGATCTTACGATTGATCCCTTGAAGGAAGACATAGAAACTATTTTGGAAAAAAAATGTAAAAATATTAACACTGTAATCGAGTGTGTTGGCAATCCAAAAACAATTGAAAGTGCGATTCATCTGGCGGGGAAGGGCGCAACAGTAATGTTGTTTGGATTAACTGGACCAGATGCTAAAATCAATGTGAAACCTGACGAGATTTTTAAAAAGGAACTTTCGATTACATCTTCTTTCATAAATCCCTATAGCTTCGAAAGAGCAATTTCTATCATCGAATCTAAAGGAATCAATGTAACGGAAGTGATTACAGATATCGTTGGACTAGAAAATTCAATCAGTGTATTCGAAAACCCGGAATACAGGAGAAAAGGAAAAGTTGTTGTTAAAATGTATTAAAAATCAAAAAAGAAAAAGGTGATATTCTTGAATTTCAAGCACAGCCTTTGCTTGATATGTCAAAAGAAAAAATGATAGAAATCAAAAAGTATGCAGATGATAAAGCAATTGAGCTCACATACAGCCTGGGTCTTGATAAAAAATATGATATCGCAAGTGAAAATTCTTCTGTAAGAAATAGTGGTATTGATTACTTGAAACGTATTTTTGAGCGGGTAGCCCTGATGGATGGAAATGCAATTTCCGGAGTTGCATATGAAGGATGGGGTGCACCCGACTATATTGTTAATACGAAGCAGCTTATGCTTGAAAGATCTGTTAAGAGCATGAAAAAAATTATAAAAACAGCTGAAGA
>CANRNK010000088.1 GCA_947631985.1 uncultured Lachnospiraceae bacterium
TCTCTCTCTCCCCTCAATGTAATAGACTTCTCCATTTTCATTTGAAAGAATCTGTTTTGCAACCTTATGAAAAGAAGCGTTTTCTGTATCAAATAAATCATTTTTCTCTTTTACCAATGCTGCTTCTCTTGACGCAAGATAAACACCCTTATTATTTACAATATATGTGCTGCCACTATTCTGCTCATTATAGTCCTCAACAAAGTTTTGCATCGCATCCAGCGAAACATCTACCGTGATGCAGCCAAGAAATCTCTTGTCCACATCTGTCATAGGAAGGGAGCAAGTCATCATATACAGTTCGCTTGTCTGATCATAATAAATATCCGTAAAAACTAACTCGCCACGCTCTTTTGCCTGGCTATAATAATACTGGTTAAAATAGTCATATTCTTCATTGCTATAATCATAGGTTGTTGTAACTGTTCCATTCTTTTTATAAATATAGGGACCTATATACTTCTCTTCCTGATCAAACAGATACGGTTCAAACCAGATTCCAACACCCAGAATAAACTCATTTTTTCGAACTATGGTTTGTAAAATATTTTCATAATTTTCCAGGGACTCATTCTGGTAAGTCTCACTGACTAAGGCCTGCACATCCTGCGCAATCTGTCCTGCGAGCTCCATATTCCTCTCAATGTATGACTTTTGTATCGCTTCCTGCATAGAAATCCGTTCTCTGACCTCCCGGTCTAGGATACTGGTTGCCGTATTGGCACTCCCAAGATACGCTATGATGATAATTAGTAAGAATACCGGAACAATTGTAACAATTAATTTATTTCGGATTCGCATTTGCCTTTACCCCTTTGCCTTGGTTTCAAAATCCTATTGGATTATTGTACTTCATCTATACCCAATGCACAAGGTGTCACTTTTGTAGAATACACTCCTTTTTTACGAAAAAAGAACCTTGTTAGAGGCTCTTTTCTCCTTTCTTACACTTTGCTTTTTAGATACGCTTTTACTTCCTCATAATTGTCCTGATTACAAAATACGCCAATGCTCTCTCCAACACCACCATAGAGCAGAATTGTGCGTGACCTCTCATCATATTTCACTTTCTTAATTCGCTTCCATTTAAGAAAGACTGTCTGCCTGGCATCCGCAAGAAGACCAGCCCCTGCTACAGTAGGCTGTTTCGAAAAAAATCCCATCATGATCGTGAGCGTGTTTAGAATTTTATTCTTTTTTTTCTGTGTTCCCTCTGTAAACGATGCAACCCCTTCTTGATCTATCCGAAAGCCAAGCTCATACTTTCCACCATATACCAGGAGAATCAGTAAATAGCTAAATAGAAAAAGTGCCAGAATCAGAACCCCAAAGGGGATCCCTATCGCAAACCCAAGCTGCTTTAAAATTAGAGGGTTTTTGAAAATAGGTACTTTAATAGACCATTCGATTTTATCCATTTGACAATCAACTCCCTTCCCATCTAGTTTTAATGGTGTTATAATTTAAATAGTACAAGTCAAAATGAGAAATTCCTATATAAACAAATATGGTACAATACATGTACTGAATCATGGAGGATCTCATTATGCCAAAGAACTATGACAAACAATTTAAACTGGATTGTATCCAGTACTATCATGACCATAAGGATCTTGGTCTGATTGGATGTGCTAACAATCTTGGAATTAGCCATCAGTCTTTATCGCGCTGGCAAAAAGAATTTCGAGAGTCTGGAGATCTGGAATCCAGGGGCTCCGGGAATTTCTCATCGGATGAAGAAAAAGAAATTGCTCGTCTCAAACGTGAATTACGCGACACACAGGATGCACTTGATGTGTTAAAAAAAGCCATCGGCATTCTGGGAAAATGACTCAAGCCATTTACCACGAAGTATATGAGAAGGCAGAAGCTGCAGGAAAAAAAGGACGCCGTGCTTCTGTCTCCGGAATGCTGAGAATTTTAGGCGTTTCACGATCTGGATACCATGCCTGGTTGAAAACAGTTCCTACGGATACTCAACAGCGAAAGGAACATGTCAAAGCCAAAATAAAGGATATTTATAATGACTCCAAGCAAAACTATGGTGCTCCAAAAATCACCAAAGAACTCCGAAAAGAAGGAGAAATCATTGCAGAAAGAACCGTTGGTAAATATATGAAGGAAATGGGTATCAAAGCCCAGTGGGTAAAGCCATGGACGATTACTACAAAAGATTCTGATTTCAGTAACGAACTTCAAAATATCCTAGACGAACAGTTCAACCCTGATCGTCCAAATGCTGTTTGGTGTAGCGATATTACCTATATTTGGACCGTAAACGGATTTGTCTATCTGACCAGCATTATGGATCTTTATTCCAGAAAAATCATCGCTTGGACTCTTTCAGATACATTAGAAGTTTCCTGTGTCATTGATTCTATTAAGAAAGCGAAAGCAAGTCGTAGAACGGATCTTCCTTTGATCATTCATAGTGATTGAGGCACACAGTATGTTTCAAGAGCCTACAAAGAAGTAACTGAAAATATGGAACGTAGCTATTCAAAAAAGGCATTCCCATGGGATAATGCATGCATCGAATCCTTTCATGCGCTCATCAAACGAGAGTGGTTGAATCGGTTTCATATCCTAGACTTCAAACAGGCATATCGCCTTGTATTTGAATATCTAGAAGCTTTTTATAATACCAAACGCATCCATAGTCATTGTGATTATATGTCACCAAATGACTTTGAAAAACTATATGAGCAGAGCCAAGATGGCAACCTGCTTCTAGCAAGCTAATTTAAGGTATGTTTTCTTATTTTAACTTGTGCTAAATCTTGACATAGGACCAGTGTCTCCAAGATATTCCCAGGTATAACTATAGCTGCCAGGTGACGAAGAACTCGTAGCTGAGTATGCACCGTTTGCATTGGTTGCATCTACCTGATCCTTACCATCGTAATTCTTTGTGTCGATCAGTCTCCATTCTCCTCCTTCCGCATGCGCTTTTATGGAAGGAAATATGACTTGTGAGGAAAGTAGCGCAAGAACACCAAGAAGTATCCACCTGCTACTTACTCTTTTCCCTTTCCCAATTCGGTTTTTTCTATGCATCACAACACTTTTCATTTTTGCCATGCTTTTACGTCCTTTCTCTTTTTCCTAAGATATTGTTATCGATATTTACTTAAGCAATGGACATTTACATCTATGACACTTGTCATCTTCTATTTGATTTAGTGTTGCACATGCAGCGCAGAAAATAATGCTGTCATTTGACTTATCATATTTCTCATAGGAATTAAGCCCTCCATGGTGACGGACTCTGTCCCCTACTTTGTAATAGTTGTAGAGTGTATCATCATCTTCCACTGTGATTTCGTGTTTTTTTCCTTCGTCACTTTTTAAAATGACTTTATATTCCACATAATCAACCCAATCATAATCACTCTCCTCAGAGCCTGTACTTTTCCTTCTCCGCTTCTTTTTTATTGTTTTATCAATGACGGTTCCATCCCATGTCTTGCTCGTCTTTCTCCCGATCATCTGAATCAAGGCAACAAAAATAAACATTCCACCAATCCCAAACCCGATATAGAGCACCTGTGGATTGCTCATTTCCGAGCTGGTCTCCCCATAAATATAAAATCCAACGACTGCAGCAATTGCGAGAATCCCTGAAAACATCCCAGACCAGCGATTTGAATTTTTAAGATACTTTGCGAATGCCGGATCATGAATTCTTGGAGAAAATCCTGCTCTTCCACCATATTCTGTGTTCATAATTCACCCTCCTTTTTAATTATTATACGAAAGTGCAGCAAAAAAAGCGTCACACAGAAAGGGTGATATGCAAAAACACCACCCCTCATAACTTAGAATTCGCTACGATTGATGGTGTTGCATTTTCTTTTTTACACTGAGTAGGTGAATTAACTCCGTCTTACTGGTGATATTTAACTTGGAATAAATATTCTTGATATGCGTTTTAATCGTATTCTCACTTAAAAAGAGCTCTTCTGCAATCATTTTATAGGTTCGTCCATTACATAAGAGGGAAACAATCTGAATTTCCCTCTCCGTTAAAGGGAGTTTCGAAAGCATCTCATTTGTTATTTCATTTTGTTGTTCGTTTTTCTTTCCTTCTTCACCATTTCGATCAATAGAAGGATCCTCCCTTATGAACTCAGATTGCCTCTTTTCTCCTAATGAAAGATAAATGTGATTCTTTAGAATGGAAGATAACTCCTTGTGAAGAAGGGGAAGTAACATAAACGTAATGAGAATCATTCCAAATGCAAGCAATGTTATATAATGAAGTGGAATCCCAAGAGTTGTAATCGTTCTTCCAAGAATACCACCCGACAGTACACCAAGTACATTTGCCGAAAGACCTATCCCTAACATTCTGGCGGGATTGTCTTCCAGTTCAATCATTTCGCCTAAAATGCTCCACCAAAACAAATCGTAGATCCCATAGGCCCCAAGCATGAGTGTATTGACAACAAGGAAGGAAATTGCTGACCTGTCTAATACCATAAAGAAAATAAAGCAAAACCCAATCATGGCAATGGCGATATAAAGAAAATAGGCTCTGTTCCTTTTATACAAAAAACTTTTCATCAGATATAGCGACACGATATAGGGAACCGCCCAGTACCAGCTTACCAAAATTTTGTGATGAAGAAATGCCGGTGTAATCACCTGATACATCAATCCCGAATTAACAGTAATAATCATGATGAATAGGTAGAGTAAGAATAGTGATCTATATAAATATTTTTTTGACGATTCTAAGAATCCACCCTGTGTCTTTCTGTCATTTATGCCAGTTGATAATTCAGGTATTCCGTATTGCCCTTACATATTTGATTCTACTGGAAGTCGAATCACAAGAAAGAATGCCACCAATAACATGCAAATAGAAAGGATAAAACCTGCATAATCGAAAAAAAGGCTTGTTATCATATTAATTACTATCATAAGTAGATTTGAATAAATAAGCCCCTCTGCGGCTGTTCCCAATCTGTCACCCGGTAGCGTAAACAGTTTATAATAGTATCCCCAGGCTGAGACAGCTCCTCCCGTAATAAATGCCATGACAGACAATCAATCTGCCATAGGATGGAAGGTGGAAAGAAAAACAAAAAGCTTCCCATGATACAGAACAAAATTGATCCCATTAGGAATTTTCTAGCAACCAAAATCGAATGGATGAAGAATCCGCAGAGCGCAAGTCCTGCAAAATGACTAACAAGTGCAGCAAAGACCATACCATATGCATCGACCTGATAGCGACTTGCGAGCGCATAAAAGACACGTCCCTCAAATAAGAAAGCAAGGAGCCATGAAAAATAAAAGGCAAAGATTGCAACTCAGAAAAAAAGTCTGGTATACTCTGTCTGTGTATTGCCAATATGATAAATAAATACGGTGTCCTCTATGTGTCGAAAAATCACAATATACTTCTCGATAATCACTATGCGATACCCCATTTCATTCAACCATGTGTCTGGTGTTGCAGATCCTGAATCGGGATAGTTCTCCAATCGTTCTATTGCATCCAATATTTTATTACTAACCTTGATTGCAGTTTTAACATCAAATTTTACTGCATAATAGTCTTCAATTGCTTTTAAATCTTCCCATGCAGTAGGCAGTATTTCTATTTTACACTTCATTAAGCCTCTCACTTAGTTCCCTTCTTGCCTGTGCAACGCTTCTCGTCTTTGCCCCATCCTGTCTCTCCTGCTCTGCCTGTAAAACCTTGGCGCGTAGCTGTAGCATCTGTTCTCGCTTCTCAAATGTCTCGATACTCATGAACACACCATCGCCTTCCCCATTTTTCGTAATGTAAATTGGCTCTTTTGATTTTTTTGCAAGATTCGAAATCATTAAATAATCATTTCGAAGAGATGCTGATGCCTTTATAATCATACTATCACTCCTTCCTATCTTTTTTATGATATAATAATATCACATTATTTATACTTAGTCATGTGCTTTTCTCCTAAAAATCCGCTGGTATCTCTACCAACGGACTTTTTACTCTATCGTTTCCTAAAACCCTCTTTTCTTCATCCCTCCTGCTCCTCCAGGTCCACCCATTTGACCACCACCCATTTGACCACCACCCATCTGAGACTGGGTAATTTCGGTAATTGCTTCTCCATTCACTATTACCTCTCCACCATTCAATGTGGCTGTTCCATCCGTATCAAATGCAGAGGTTGCTTCAATTGTAATCGTTCCAGCATTGATTGTCAGGCTTCCATTGGAGTCAAATGCATCGGTATCTCCGGATGCCATGGTGACATCAATCGTTCCCCCATTTACTTCTATTAAGACATCTAAATCACTCTTAGCAGATGCATTGATTCCATCATCTGTTGCAGTAAGCGTAATTTCTCCACCATTGATTTGGACATAGGTTCCTTCAATTCCCTCAGCACAGCTTGTTATATTAATTGTGCCTCCGTCAATCTGATTGACTGTATTTGCATGAATTGCATCATCTGCTGCTGTAATATTCACGCTGCCATTTTGCATATAAAACGAACCAAGGGAAGTGTCATCTGTATTTTCACTGTGAATTGCATCTTTTCCAGCATCTATCGTTATGTCTCCATCATAGATTGCAATCGCATCATTCGCTTCTATTGCATCTCCTGCAGAGGTAATTGTATAGTTCCCACCTGTGATCATGAGATCATCCTTTGATGAGATTCCATTTCCGGTTTGGGAAATCACCTCAAGTGATCCCGTTCCATTCATTGTCAGATCTGCTTTGGAAAAAATAACTGCATCCAGATTCGTATCCCCGTCTGCGACAAAGCTTCCTGTCACCTGCAGGCTGTTCTCACTCGATGTCGTAGTAACAAATACCTTGTCTGCAGTCTTCACATAAATTGCAGGTGCCGTTTCATTCGTAATGTTAACTCCATCTAATACAATCTGTATCTTTGCATCGTCTGCTGCCTCAACCAGTACTGTTGTGTTCTCCACAGAACCACTCAATACATAGACTCCTTCCTCTGTAATCACCGTATCTTCATTGCTGGAAAGAGCAATGGTTACGGCTCCTGTCAGGTCAGCCTCTTGTGCGAGATCCCGCTCACTAAACAAATCCTGGGGAGCTATCTGCGTTGTGGTGCTTTCCACCTGGCTTGCTGCACATCCAACTGTAAATGATGCAACAAACAATGCCAATGTAAAGGCAACTGCCTTGATTTCTTTTCGTTTCATTTTTATATTCTCCTTTTTTCTCAGACATTTTTACAATCCTAAAATCGTTTCTGTGTTTTCTGATACTCGTATTGTAAAGGAGTTTCCTTAAATTAGTCTGAAGAAAAAACCAGCTTTCGCTGGTTTTTTTATTCAATCCTATTCTTATTACCTAAAAAATCGACTTCCAATGTTTCTCTATCACTTTTACAACTTTTTCTAGTCCCTTCTGGTCTTCCATGTCAAAGCGTTCGAATTCTCTGCTATCAAGATCAAGAACTGCGACTACCTCACCAGCAAATTTTATGGGAACAACAATTTCAGAATTGGTCGTGGAATCACAGGCGATGTGTCCTGGAAAGTCATGCACATTCTTAACGAGTATTGTTTCGCTTCGTGTCAGTGCACTTCCACACACACCGCGGTCTTTTGGTATCTCCACGCAGGCTACCTCGCCCTGAAAAGGTCCAAGATATAAGGTGTCTTCTTTTCTTAGGTAAAATCCCACCCAGTTCACCTCTTCTAACGCTTGATTCAATAATGCAGAAATATTGCTAAGAGCAGAAATAAAAAATTTGTTATCAGCAATCAGCTCTTCCGCCTGTTTTGCTAAAAGTTCATAAGATGTGCCTTGTTTCATATTGACTTCCTTTCTAAGCAGAATCGGTTTAATCTTCTGTCACTTCATATCCGCAATAAGACAATACCAGTTCACAAAACATTGCATTTGCCCAAGAAAACCATTCCCTTGTGTAACACTTTGGATCATCCACAAAGACTCCTTCATGCATCATGAGGGTATCTGCATCTGTCGTCCTTAACTGCTGAATAATCTCCAATTTTTGTTGTTTACTACCACTTGTCAATCCTTCCATTGCCTTTGAAATATGCCAGACATATTTTTCAGGAGTATGAGGACTTCCAATTCCTCTGAATGCTGTTCCTTCAAAATAGTAAGGATTCGTTTCACTTAGTATCATCCTTCTGGTATTTTGATAGATAGAATCGTCAATAGAGCAAAATCCCAAATACGGAATTGATAACAGACTTGGTACATTTGCATCGTCCATTATGTTGTACTGACCAAACCCATCCAGTTCATAAGCAAACACCCGGCCATACTTTTCATTTTCCAGAATTGCATTTTTCATAATGGAAGCTTCTATTTCATCTGCCAATTTTCTAGCTTCCGTAGAAAGTTCGACATCCTGGTAAATCTCGTTTGCTATTGTTTCCATGTATTTTAAAATCACACATGCAAACATATTGGACGGAACCAGATAGCCATAGGTGCAGGCATCATCACTTGGACGGAATCCAGACCAAGTCATTCCGATATTTGATTTGACAAGAGCTCCCTTTCCGTCTCTTGACAAAGTATCTGTGTATGGACAATTATTTCTTCCAAAACGATATGCTGAGTTATTTTCATGATCCTGCTCCACTCTGAACGTTTTTATAATTGTTCTCGCTGCACGTCTCCAATCCTGTGTAAAAATATCAGTGCGTTTTGTGTTTTTCCAGTATAGATAGCTTAATTGAATTGGAAAACAAAGAGAATCAATTTCATACTTTCTCTCCCAGATAAATGGTTTCATATCCGTACCATCTTCCTGATGTCCTGCTCCATTGTCTGTCTCATTAAACGCATTTGCATAGGGATCTTTTATAATAAAATCCATCTGCCGCGCAACAAGCCCTGCTACCAGATCTGCTATTTCCGTATTGTTTTGTGCCAGGATCAGATAAGGTCTGATCTGACAAACTGAATCCCGCAACCACATAGCTGGTATGTCACCAGTGATTACAAATGTTGTCCCGTCAGGCATAGGCTTTACCGTCGTATTCAGTGTATTTGAAAAGCACTTCTCAAACATGGCTCCGATTTTAGGATCTTCTTTGAATTCATATTTTATGAGTGCAATCATATCCTCAACGGTTACTGGTCGTTTCATGAGTTGATTCCTTTCCTACTTACAAGATTCTTTTTCTTTTTATTATTTATTAGTCTTTTCTTTTTTGCATTATACCATAATATTCTACTGTAATAATAGGTGTACTAAAAAACACCCAGGTGCTTATCCTGGGTGCGTCCTGGGTGAATCTGTTTTTATCTATAAAAATATCGCATTGCTCCACGCTGTGTTCCCATAGATGTCTATGCATTCTACTCTGACATAAGATTCCTTTCCTGTCAGGTGGTAGGTCGCTTTTGTTAAAACATCCTCTTTTTCAGGATGCATTACTGTTGTTCCTGCGTTAACATAGTTGCCCGCGATAAAGTTAATCCGATTGACCGGGCTGCATTCCGCAAAAACACTTCCCTCCCTGATTCCCCATGCATGGATGGTTGGTCCGGAGGACGAATAGAAATTCCCAGCAAGTATATTCTCAATAATGGCATCATGGCTCAGTCTCTCTGCCTTTACACAGATATAGCCACCACCTGAGTCTGGGAACAATCCCCTCTCTCTAAGACTTGTTGATAGATTTCCGGATGCCCTTGCGCTATCCCATTCTCCGTAGTAAATTTCAGGTTTTAACCCTTCCAGATGCTTCAATCCAGGAAGCTTTGCGTCTTTTTGCATCTGACTCGTGCCCAGAATTCCATGGATATGATGCACTTGTTTTCGAAGGTTACTCCCCTCACGTTCGAATAGGATTGCCGAGGCCTCCAACCCTGGGAGCAGAATGAATTCTTCCGTGTTATAGTTATTTCGGTAATCTGTATAAAGATCATGCTCACTCAGACACAGAAAATGATACCCCCTCTCCTTGTAGGCTGTAACTGCCTCCAAAGGCGTCAGCTTGCCATCCGAATTCGTTGTATGACTGTGCAGATTGCCCTTATACCAGTTTCCTTTTTCTGTGAAGCCTAATCGATTCTTTTTCATGAATACACCTTGCCTTCCTCTCATGCTCAAGATAGTTCAAGACAGTCTCTCTTTGGAATCGAGAC
>CANRNK010000089.1 GCA_947631985.1 uncultured Lachnospiraceae bacterium
CTTACAATTTCAGATAAAGATACGAAGTGGGATGGCATTGAACAGTATCAAAAAGGAAAAGCGTGATGCAAAAAGCTGGAAAAACAAAAAAAATATGGATTGGCAGTGTTTTACTTGTCTCTCTGATTGCAATGGCAATCATTATCATTCACCACAATCCGCTGGCTGTCGTTTCTGAAGAAAATACCAAGAAAGCGATAGCGTGTACTTTAATCGTGATTGCCAATCTGCTATTTATCAGATTATATGATAAGGTGATTATTCTTCCAATCGAGCTCTATCAGAATAGAAAGCTAATCTGGAAATTGTCGATTAACGACTTTAAAACGCGCTATGCTGGTTCTTATCTGGGCATGGTATGGGCGTTTGTACAGCCAGTTGTGACAATTCTCATGTATTGGTTTGTCTTTGGACAGTTTATGGGACAAAATAAGGCAAGTCTTCTTGGCGGAGGCTTGGAAGTGCCATATGTTCTGTATCTGACAGCAGGGCTGATTCCCTGGTTCTTCTTCACCGAAAGCCTGACCAATGGCACAACGGCATTGTTGGAGTATAATTATCTGGTGAAAAAGGTCGTGTTTAAAATAAGTATTCTGCCGATTATCAAAATCGTGGCAGCGGCTTTTATACATGGCTTTTTTGTGTTATTCTTATTAATACTATGTGCGGCAGGGTATGGATACTTTCCAGATATCTATACCATTCAGTTGCTCTACTATAGCTTCTGTCTGTTTATCTTTGTACTGGGATTAAGTTATGCAACTTGTTCCATTGTAATTTTCTTCAGAGATCTGACGCAGATTATTTCCATTATTTTACAGGTTGGTATGTGGGGAACTCCTATTTTGTGGCAAATAGGGCAGGCGCCAGAAGGATTACAACTGTTATTTAAAATGAATCCAGTCTATTATATTGTGAATGGGTACCGGAGCGCATTGTTTGAGAAGAAGTGGTTCTATGAGGACTTTTATTCTACCATGTATTTCTGGATTGTCACTGTGGTGGTCTTTGGAATTGGTGCCCTGATCTTTAAGCGGTTAAAGGTACATTTTGCAGATGTGCTGTAACAAAAAAAGCTGGTTAGGGGCAGAGAGGTTTTGATGAAAAAAACAGAAAATGATGTAACAGAAGAAAGAAGTGAAAAGAGATCCGAGGATAAGATTGCAATCCATGTGGATCATCTGAGTAAATTATATAAGCTGTATGACAAACCTATGGACAGGCTGAAGGAGTCTCTAGGTCTGTCAAGGAAGAAAAAATACAAAGAACATTTTGCCCTGAGCGATGTGGATATTACGATCCGGCAGGGAGAATGTGTTGGGATTATTGGAACAAATGGTTCTGGAAAATCAACCATGCTTAAAATAATAACAGGCGTTCTTAATCCGACCTTTGGTAATGTAACAGTCAACGGAAGAATATCAGCCCTGTTAGAATTAGGTGCGGGATTTAATATGGAATATACAGGTCTTGAGAATGTCTATCTCAATGGAACCATGATTGGATTTTCCAAGGAAGAAATTGATGCCAAGCTGGAGTCGATTCTGGAATTTGCAGATATTGGTGAGTTCGTTCACCAGCCTGTCAAAACCTATTCCAGCGGGATGTTTGTAAGGCTTGCATTTGCAGTTGCGATTAATATTGAACCAGAGATTTTGATTGTAGACGAAGCCCTCTCAGTAGGAGATGTTTTCTTTCAGGCAAAATGTTATCATAAGTTTGAAGAATTTAAAGAAATGGGCAAAACGATTTTGTTTGTAAGCCATGATCTGAGTAGTATCAGTAAATACTGTGACCGTGTCGTCCTGCTCAATCACGGGAAGAAGCTGGGCGAAGGAACACCCAAAGAGATGATAGATATCTATAAGAGAGTTCTGGTAGGACAATACGCAGTAGAAGATAAGCAGGAAAATGATCTTCTGAATGATCCGGAGCTTGTTGCAGCTGCAGTGAAGGAAACCCATACGCTGGAATACGGCAGCAAGCAGGCTGAAATCATAGAACACTATCTGACGGATGAAGAAGGTGTTAAAACAACAGCTGTTATGAAAAGCGGAGAATTCACAATTCATATGAAAGTCCTCTTTCACCAGGCAGTTGCAGCACCGATTTTTGCTTTTTCCATCAAAGATATCAAAGGCACCGAGATTACGGGGACCAACACCATGTTTGAGAAGGCATTCCTGAAATCATCAAAGGCTGGAGAAATAAAACAGATTACATTCAGGCAGAGGATGCAGCTACAGGGTGGCGAATATCTGTTATCGCTTGGTGTTACCGGATACGAAGGAGACGATTTTAAAGTATATCATCGCCTCTATGATGCGATTAACATCACGGTGATTTCGGATAAGAATACGGTCGGATACTTTGACTGCGATACACAGGTGAAGATTGAAGAGTTGCAGTTAGAAGTAAAAGATGAAGTAAAACACGACAAAAAGCACGATAAAAAAGATAATATCATCGACTACAGGGCGAATGCCTGACCATAGGAGGCAGTATGACCGAAGAAGTAATTGGAAAAATAAAGCTGGATTATACCTATTATCCTGGAGAAGATTTCTATTGTGATGGGGAGATTGAGGATGAGCTCCTGGAAATTGTACAAAATCATTCCAGAGAAGAGTTCAGGGCAATCATAGAAGAGAAGGCAAGCTGGCCTGTCCTATACCATCTATCGCCACTTCGGGAAAATATTGTTGAGTGGATTCCAATAGAACCAGGTGCCAAGGTGCTTGAAATTGGTTCGGGTTGTGGTGCGATTACGGGAAGCCTTGCAAGAAGAAGCGGTAGCGTGACCTGTGTGGATCTTTCCAAAAAAAGAAGTCTGATTAATGCATACCGTAACCAGGATTGTGACAATGTGGTCATTCACGTCGGTAATTTTCAGGACATTGAACCAGCATTGGAACAGGACTATGATTACATCTTCCTGATCGGCGTATTCGAATATGGGCAGGGATATATTGGTGGAGAACAGCCTTACGAAGAATTCATGGCGATCATGTTAAAGCATTTAAAAAAGACGGGAAGATTGGCAATTGCAATTGAGAACAAGTATGGGCTCAAATATTTTGCGGGCTGTAAGGAAGATCACCTGGGAGACTATTTTTCGGGGATTGAAGATTATCCGAATGGTGGTGGCGTGAGGACTTTTTCCAGGAATGGTCTGATCAATATTCTTGAGGCGAATCAGGTAGAACAATTTCACTTTTACTATCCTTATCCTGACTATAAATTTGTATCCAGCGTTTATTCTGATGAGTACCTGCCAAAGGTAGGGGAGTTGTCTCTTAATTTCCGGAATTTTGACAGGGACCGTTTGCTTTTATTTGATGAAAAAAATGCCTTTGACGGGTTGATTAAAGATGGAATGTTCCAGGAATTTTCCAACTCATTTATGGTCCTGACGGGACCCGAAATAGAGACAAAATACGCTAAGTTCTCGAATGACCGGGCGGATCATTACGCAATCAAGACGGAGATTGGAAGGGCACCTAAGAATAGATGGTATGTAGATAAAGTGCCAATGACAATCAGTGCAAAATCTCATGTGGAATCAATTGCAACGGCTTACGAATTGCTTAAGGATCGCTTTGAGGGAAGCTGTATCAGAATGAACCAGTGTATTCCAGCAGGAGAAGGACTTCGTTTTGAATTTGTAGGAGGTCGTAGCCTGGAAGAATTATTTGATGAAAGGATTGACCGTAAGGATCAGGAAGGGTTTGTTGCTTTATTTAAACAATATCTGGAGGTGATCAGTTATCGAAGCGATGTTCCGGTTTCGGATTTTGATCTTATTTTCCCCAATATTCTGATTGATGGGGATTGCTGGAATGTGATTGACTACGAGTGGACCTTTGGGAAGACAATCCCGCCAAAAGAACTTGCGTATCGGGCTTTTTATTGCTATACCCTGGGCGCTCAGAAGCGCAGGGAATTTGACGAGAAGCTGATCCTGTCAGTTCTTGGCATGACGGAGAGCGAGGCAGCAAGGCTTCGGGAAGAAGAGGGAGAGTTCCAGACCTATGTGACAGGAGAACGTCTTCCAATGGGAGAACTACGAAATCTGTTGGGATATAAAATGCATTCCCCAAAGGTATGGGAAGCGCAACACCAGGATGACCAGGAAAAGCAACGCGTTCAAGTCTATGAAGACAGAGGGGAAGGATTCAGTGAGCAGGAGTCCTATTTTCTGAGCAATCCTTATGACAACAGCGGAAGAGCAGAATTGCTTCTTACTTTTTCCGAAGATGTAGTTGCAATCCGGATTGATCCCGTTCTGGACAGTTGCATTACAACGATAGAAAAAATCAGCTGGAATCAAGAACCAATTGAGCTGAAGTCAAAAAAAGTAACAACTAATGGGGTAAAATATGGGGAGGATACCTTTGTATTTGAAACCAGTGATCCTAATATTACAATAGATCTGCATGGGCTCGAACATGATGAACTCAATGAATGCAGGATAGCGCTTATTGTCAGCCGGATTCAGAGTAAGAATGCGGGCGCTTTTAAGAAGACATCTAAACTGAAGTGGAATTGAAATACAAAAGTCGAACAGGGAAAAATCTATGCTTGATGGAATCAAAAATCGAATTCAAAAGTTTCTGCTCGAGAAGGCAACTGTAAGGTATGAAAGAGAAGTATACCGACAAATGCAACCTTATGAACAGTGGATTGCACTTCATGAATGGAAGACAGAAAAACGCAGTGAGACAGGGAAAGAAACAGAAAAAGAAACAGAAAAAATTACAGTGGTTCGCTTCAGTGAATGTGGCGGAGCATTTCATGTATCCAGATTAGATGGGGAAATCATTGTGTTTATGGATGATTATGGTGCATTGTCGTCGCGCGCGCTTGACACGATATCCCATTCTTTTGAGGAACAGTCTGTAAACCTGGTTTATGCAGACGAAGACTATTATGAAGACGCATATGGAAAGCGCAGCAAACCCTGGTTTAAGCCAGAATGGTCTCCGGATACGCTTCTTTCGTACTTCTATCTGGGGAGTATGGTGGCAGTCCGGAAGCAGGAAATTCTGTCATTGCAACATGGAAATGATGAAAATGGATGGGTGAATGTGTATGACCTTGTCCTCAGGCTGACTGAGAAATGTACCCCTACCCAAATAGTTCACTTGGATGAGGTGCTCTACCATACGTATTATAAAAATCAGGAAGAGTTCGACTTTGATCTGTGGATGCCAGGAAGTGGAAGTGAATTTCAAAGGATCAAATTAGAAGCGTTACAACGGAGAGGTTTGGCTGCCACCTTTAGTCAAGAGGATACACTGCTTTATCATCTAAAAGAGAATCCGCTGGTGTCAATTCTGATTCCATCCCGCAACAATCCGGCCATCCTTAAAAAATGTCTGGAATCAATTAAAAATAACACAAGTTATTCAAACTATGAAATTTTGGTGATCGATAATGGAAGCAGTGGAGAGAATAGACTGCATATCAATGAACTGACGAAACAATTTGGATTCCGGCATATGTACCGGATGATGGAGTTCAATTTTTCGGCCATGTGTAATTATGGTGTAGAGCATGCAAATGGGAAGTACCTGCTCTTACTGAATGATGACTGCGAAATAGTGCAGTCAGACTGGCTTGAAAGATTACTTGGCCAGGCTATGCTGCCTCATATAGGAGCGGTTGGAGCAAAGCTTTTGTATCCGGAGAATCATCTGATTCAGCATGCCGGGGTTACCAATCTGGAGATTGGGCCTGCACATAAGCTGATTGCAATGTCGGATGATCAGATTTATTATCATGGAATCAATCGAATGGCCCATAATATGATCGGTGTTACGGCAGCCTGTCTTATGGTGGAAAAGAAAAAATATCTGGAGGTGGGTGGCTTTTGTGAGTCAATGAAAGTTGCCTATAATGATGTAGATTTTTGTTTTGCACTTTGGGAAGCTGGATATTATAATTGTATCCGGAATGATGTGATTTTACTTCATTATGAATCGTTAACAAGAGGGAACGATGGGGAAGATGCAGAAAAATGGATGCGTCTGCTTGCAGAAAAGACGCAGCTTTATGCGAGGCATCCGCAGATGAAGGGCAGAGATCCCTTTTATTCCAGCAACCTGGTGACCAATGCAAGAGAGTATCGCTGTAATTATCTGTACGAGTATGAAAAAACAGACTGTTTTACACCGGTTCGAAAACTTGACCAGCTTCCAGTTATGGAAGAAAACGAATCCCTGGTTATTTCAATGGAAAATGCAGGTCTTGAAAAAATCATCAGCCAGGAACAAAAAAGGGGATATCTAATCGAGGGCTGGTGTTATCTCAGAGGAATGGATAACGCGCGTTATCAAAAGAAACTGTATTTAATAAAAGAAGAACAGGAACAAATTAATAATTCTCAAAATGAAACTCAAAATGAAACTCAGAATGAATCGAAGAAGCCAATTCAGATATACGAGCTTCAGCCACTTCCCAGAGTGAGAGAAGATGTGACGCAAACTTTCCCGGAGGAACTTCATACTGAGCTATCTGGATTTGTCTGCAGAATTGCGGCAGATGCAGAGAATACAGACGATACAAAGGAGTCTGGGATCCATCTACCAGCCGGAACTTATACAATCAGGGTTGCGGTGAAAGATTCCTGTTCCAGACAATTTTTATATCAGGATCTCACACAGAAGTTTGTGGTAGAATAAAGAGTAGCGTGAAAACGCGAAGAGAAAGAGTCGCGTGCAAAACATGCAGATAGAGAGTAAGAAAATGGACAATCAATATTCAGAAGAAGAATTGCGCAAGCTCGTGGAATACTATAAAGATTCTTATGAACAGGAAAAGAAAAAAAGTGATGTTCTGGCAGGCAGGGTATCAGATGCAGAAAGTAAGGCGTCTGAACTGGAATATAAACTTGGCAGAATTAAGAATAATCCTGTCTGGAAAGTATCCAAACCGTTTCGGATTGTGATGCACTTTATCATCAGGACCAAGGATCGGATTATCAGACTTGGCAACCCAAAGGGAATCCTTCGAAAAATCAAGAGTAAGTGGATTGAGCATAAAGCAAAGAAAAAACATGGAAAGAAAAGTTTTCCAGATGAAATAACCAGAAAATCACAGGAGACAACTGTATTTAATGAAACACTAAAGTTCAGTATTCTGGTACCTCTTTATAATACCCCCAAACAGTTCCTGATTGAAATGATAGAGTCAGTCAGATACCAGACTTATCAGGACTGGGAGCTCTGCCTGGCGGATGGTTCAGACGTGGCACATGCTTTTGTTGGAGAACTGTGCAAAGAATATGCAAAGAAAGACTCCAGAATCAGATACAAGCTGTTGGAAAAAAATGAAGGGATTTCAGGTAACACAAACAGGTGTTATGAAATGGCAACAGGAGATTACATTGGCTTATTTGACCATGATGATATTCTTCATCCCTGCGCCTTATATGAGTACAGAAAAGTAATTCAGGAACAGGATGCGGAGTATCTCTATTGTGATGAAGCAACCTTTAAGGATGGCAACATTGACAAGATGATTACACTTCATTTTAAGTCAGATTATGCAATTGATACGCTGAGAGCCAACAATTATATCTGTCATTTTAGTGTATTCAAAAGAAGCCTGCTGGATGGAACGGAACTGTTTCGAACCCAGTTTGACGGAAGTCAGGATCACGATATGATTCTTCGATTGACGAGTGCATCCCGAATGGTAGTTCATGTTCCAAAGCTTTTGTACTATTGGAGATCGCACAAGAACAGTGTGGCATCTGATATCAGTGCAAAGTCCTATGCAATCGAAGCGGCAAGAGGAGCGGTGGCAGACCATTTGACAAGGCAAGGTTTCAGGGATTTTGAAATTGTCAGCACCAGAGCATTTGAGACGATTTTTCGAATTAAATATCAACTGTTATCAAAACCGCTTGTATCGATTATCATTGCGAATAAAGATCATTATGAAGAGTTACATCGCTGTGTGACTTCTATTATAGAAAAAAGCACCTACGAAAAGTATGAAATCATCATTGTTGAGAACAATAGCAGGTCAGAAGAAATTTTTGCTTATTATGAGCAGATTGAAAAGTTGCCAAATGTGAAGAGGGTAACCTATCAAAATGAAAAGTCGTCTTCCTTCAATTATGCAGCAATCAATAACTTTGGCGCGAGCCATGCAACCGGTGATTACATTATCCTGTTGAATAACGATACCCAGGTGATTACCCCTTCCTGGATGGAAGAGCTTCTGATGTATGCGCAAAGAGAAGATGTGGGAGCAGTCGGCGCAAAATTGTATTATGAAGACCGTACGATCCAACACGCTGGAATTGTCATCGGACTCGGTGCACACCGGACAGCCGGACACACACATTATAAAGTGAATTATGAAAATGTTGGATACATGGGTAAGTTATGTTATGCACAGGATGTAACTGCGGTAACAGGTGCCTGTCTGATGGTTCGAAAAGAATTGTATGACCAGCTTGGTGGTCTGTCAGAAGAATTTGCGGTTGCTTTGAATGATGTTGACTTTTGCCTGCAGCTTCGGGAACTTGGTTACCTGAATGTCTTTAATCCTTATTGCGAACTGTACCATTTTGAATCCTTATCCAGAGGTTTGGATGTCAAAGACGAAAAAGCACAGCGCTATGAAGTGGAATGCGAAATGTTCCGTACGAAGTGGAAGAGACAGCTTGAGGCAGGGGATCCATATTATAATCCGAATTTTTCATTGGATCATAGTGATTATTCGCTCAGTGTTTGATTTGGGGCTGATTAAGAGTAAGATTACAACTGAGAGAATCTATAAAAGTGGAAAAAAATGTTTTTTATAACAGGAGGGAATTTTATGAATTATATGGAACAGTACCGTTTTTGGATGGAAGATTCTTATTTTGATGAAGAAACAAAAAAAGAATTAAAGGCAATTGAACAGAATGAAAAGGAAATTGAAGACCGTTTTTACCGGGAGCTGGAATTTGGCACAGGTGGTTTGCGCGGAGTCATCGGAGCGGGAACCAATAGAATGAATCTCTATACCGTCAGAAAAGCATCACAGGGACTTGCAAATTATATTATTAAGCAGGGTGGAATGGAGAAGGGAATTGCCATTGCCTATGACTCGAGATTCATGTCTCCAGAATTTGCAGATGAAGCAGCTTTATGTATGGCGGCAAATGGAATCAAAGCTTATGTATTTGATGCACTTCGTCCCACACCTGAGCTGTCCTTTGCAGTTAGAAAGTTTGGCTGTATTTCGGGAATTGTGATTACGGCAAGCCATAACCCACCGGAATACAATGGATATAAGGTGTATTGGGATGATGGTGCACAGATCACAGCACCAAAGGATGAGGAAATAATTCAGGAAGTATCTAATGTGACGGATTATCATAGCGTGAAGACAATGGAGAAGGAAGCAGCGATTGCAGCGGGCCTCTATATCGTGATTGGTTCACAGGTAGATGATGACTATATGGTGGAACTGAAGAAACAGATCCTTCATCCGGAAGTGATTCAGGAAGTGGCTGAAGAGATGAAAATAGTCTATACGCCATTCAACGGAACGGGAAATCTTCCTGTAAGAAGAATTCTGTCTGAGATTGGATTCAAGCATGTGTATGTCGTTCCTGAGCAGGAAATGCCGGATCCAGAATTTACCACACTGGATTATCCAAACCCAGAGGATCCCAAAGCATTTACATTGGCACTTAAACTCGCAAAAGAGAAAAATGCAGATATCGTACTGGCAACGGATCCTGATGCTGACAGGCTCGGTGTTTATGCACTCGATACGAAGTCAGGGGAATATATTCCTTTTACGGGGAATATGTCAGGTATGCTGATTGCAGAATATATTTTAAGAGAAAGAACAAAAACAAATACAATGCCAGAAAATCCAGCACTTGTGAAGACGATTGTAACAACGAATCTGACAGAGCCTCTTGCAGCGGATTATGGTGTAAAAGTAATTGAAGTCTTAACGGGATTCAAATTCATCGGCGAGCAGATTAAATTATTTGAGCAGACTGGATCCAATCATTATGTGTTTGGTCTTGAAGAAAGTTATGGTTGTCTTGCTGGTACCCATGCAAGGGACAAAGATGCTGTGGTTGC
>CANRNK010000090.1 GCA_947631985.1 uncultured Lachnospiraceae bacterium
GAACGAGAAGGCAATTTTAGAAATCTCTGCCCCTGAGATAAGGGAAGGAGAGGCGGCTGATTTTTTCAAGATTTATGAAGACGTGTTTCGATAAAGGAGATGCTGTTTCACGCTGAAAATGTAGTTTATTAAAATTTAAGAATTGAAAATGCCCGTAAATACGGCGTTTTGATGAGACTATTAGCACTCGAACCAGACGAGTGCTAATTTTGTCTTGACTTTTTAAAATGCCTCTATTAGAATTTATCGTATCGGGAATATTGAAACTTTATTAAGAGAAAGAAAGGATCGTGAAACACATGGCAACAAAACACGGTAGTTTATCAATCAACAGTGACAACATTTTTCCAATTATTAAAAAATGGTTATATTCAGATCATGACATTTTTTACAGAGAACTCATTTCAAACGGTTCAGATGCAATTACTAAATTGAAAAAACTCGAAATGATGGGAGAATTTTCTTTTGCTGATGGCAGAGAGCATAAAATAGAAGTCATCGCTGACGCAAAAGAAAAGACACTCACCTTTATTGACAATGGCCTTGGAATGACAGCAGAAGAAGTAGAAGAATACATCAACCAGATCGCTTTTTCAGGTGCAACGGATTTTATTGAAAAATACAAAGATAAGACAACCGATGACCAGATTATCGGACATTTTGGACTTGGATTCTATTCTGCATTCATGGTGGCAGATAATGTTCATATTGATACCCTTTCCTATCAGGAAGGTGCAAAACCCGTTCACTGGGTATGCGATGGTGGTACAGAATACTACATGGAAGAGGGAACCTATGACCAGGTGGGAACCAAGATTACGCTCTTTTTGAACGAAGACTGCCTGGAATTCTGCAACGAATACAAAGCACGGGAAGTGATTTCCAAGTATTGTTCTTTTATGCCATATCCAATTTACCTAAGCAAGGCAGATGCGGAACCAGAGTATGAAACCATACCAGTGGAAGAGAAGACGGAAAAAGACACCGTTATTGAGACGATTATAGAAGAAGCCAAGACAGAAGAAAAAGAAGCGGAGAACGGCGAGAAAGAAATCGTAGAAGTAACTCCTCGTATGGAGAAAGTGAAGATTCTAAAACGTCCTGTTTCACTTAATGATACCAATCCACTTTGGGCAAAACATCCAAATGACTGTTCAAGAGAAGATTATATCGATTTCTATCGTAAAGTATTCCAGGATTATAAGGAACCTCTTTTCTGGATTCACCTGAATATGGACTATCCATTTAATCTCAAAGGAATTCTTTATTTTCCTAAGATCAACATGGAATATGAATCGATGGAAGGAACAATCAAATTATACAATAACCAGGTATTTATTGCAGACAATATCAAGGAAGTGATTCCAGAATTCTTAATGTTGTTAAAAGGGGTAATCGACTGTCCGGATCTTCCATTGAATGTATCCAGAAGTGCCCTGCAAAATGATGGTTTTGTAAAGAAAATCTCTGACTATATTTCAAAAAAAGTTGCAGACAAGCTTTCCGGAATGTGCAAAACAGAAAAAGAAGAGTATGAAAAATACTGGGATGACATCAATCCTTTTATCAAATACGGATGCCTGAAGGATGATAAGTTCTGTGAAAAGATGACAGATTATATTCTCTTTAAGAACCTGGAAGGGAATTACGTGACACTTCCCGAATGCCTTGAAGTGGCAAAGAGTGATCCGGATGAGACAGACGCGAACGATGCAGCTGATTCCAGTGAAGACAAAGATCAGACAGATGGAGATGCCGTGGACACAGATACAGAGGCAGATGACAAGGATGCAGATGCAAATAAAAAGACCATCTACTATGTTACAGATCCAGTTCAGCAGAGCCAGTATATTAACATGTTCAAAGCAGCCAAAATGGATGCGGTTATCCTAAAAGATAACATTGACCAGCCATTTATTACACAGCTTGAGTCAAAGAATGAAACTGTGAAATTCCAGAGAATTGATGCTGATCTGACAGACACTTTAAAGGCAAAGACATCAAAGAAGGCAGAAAAAGAGCTTGAAGAATATACAACTTCTATCACTGAAGTATTCAAAAAAGCCCTTAAGAAAGAAAGTATTCTGGTTAAAGTTGAAAAATTGAAAAATAAAAACATTTCTTCTGTCATTACGTTATCTGAGGAAAGCCGCAGAATGAAAGATATGATGAAGATGTATTCTATGCCTGGAATGGGTATGGATATGGGAATGTTTGGACAGGACGGAGAAACGCTGATCTTAAATGCCAACAATGCTCTCGTTCAGACAATTCTAAATAGCAAAGACGGAGAGAATGTTCCGATGATCTGTGAACAACTCTATGATCTGGCAAAGATTCAGCATGCACCATTGACCCCTGAAGCAATGACTAAGTTCGTAACCCGTTCCAATGAAATTATGATGCTTCTGACCAAGTAAGAAGAATCACAAATGAAGAATCACATAAAAAGCCGCCCGTGTGGGCGGCTTTTGCACGTTGTTAACCAGATGTTCCATTACCCTGTAGTAAGAGACTGCGTGTTAGTCAAGATTTAGCTTTTTAGACATCACATAATGGGATACGTAGTAGAATACAATCGTGAGTGCTGATGTTGCTACAATTTCAATCGCAAGCATTGCAGTGATCATAGCAGGTGCGAAACTATTCTCCAGAATGGAAATCCCGGTAAAAGGAACGGTGATAAAAGAAGCAACCACCTGAATTAAGATATAGAGTCCGATATAGCAAAAAATGGAACCCATAACCTTGTGTTTGGTGAATAGCTGTCCAACAGAAATAGCACAAAAGCTCATCAGAACAGAAGAGATGCAGCTAATCAACCAGTAAACAACAAATAGAAAAAGATTAAAGCCTATGGTATCACCCATGAACTTTTCCAGTTCTGGCCAAAGATCGACAAACAAAGCAGTCAGAATCTCATTTTGATCGGTTGGCGTCATGTTATAGAAGAAACTAAGGCCAATAAATGTGAAACTTAGAATAATAACAAGGGAAACGATTAAATATTGAATACTTCCTACAATTGTCTTGCTTAATAAAAGCTCATGCTTGGAAACTGGCAATGTGTGCATCAGATAGCCTTCATCTGTATATAAATTCCGGTAATACTTTACTGCAATGTAGATACAGGCAGCGATACTGACAACGATAATAGATATATAATAAAAGACAGCACTCAGGACTGCAAAAGTAACAACATGCTCTGATTCTGAGTTCCAGATCTTAGAGACTACGGTTACAACACCAAGTAAAGTAATAATGGCGATGAATAAATTCATAACTGCAATCATTTTCCAGGTGGATTTCCATTCATGTCTGATTAATTTACTTAACATGCGAACACCTCCCTGAAATAAGAATCGACAGATTTTCCCTGCTGTTCTCTGATGTCTTCTACCGTAGTATGAAGCAGAATAGATCCATTTTTGATAAAGATAACTTCATCCAGAATATTTTCAATATCTGAGATCAAATGTGTCGATAGAATAATCGTTGCATTTTCGTTGTAGTTATTTAGAATTGTTTTGAGAATATAATCTCTTGCAGCAGGATCAACGCCTGCAATTGGCTCATCTAAGATATAAAGATCAGCATCCCGGCTCATGACCAGAATCAGCTGTACTTTTTCTTTGGTTCCCTTTGAAAGAGTACTAAGCTTGGCAGTTGACTTGATGTCAAGTGAGTGTAACATCATGTAAGCTCTTTCTTTTGAAAAATCCTCATAAAAATCTGCAAAGAAATCAACTAATTCGCTTACTTTCATATGGTTTTGCAGATAAGTGCGTTCTGGCAGATATGCGATGGTCTTCTTCGACTCAATGTCCGGTGCGTGTCCTTTGACCAGAACAGATCCTGACGATGGGGTCAGAAGTCCGTTAATTAATTTGATCAAGGTTGTCTTTCCACTTCCATTTGGTCCAAGAAGCCCGATGATCTTGCCCGGACCGACTTCAAGATTCAACTGGTTGACAGCGATGGTCTCGTTGCCAAACTGTTTGGTCAGGCCGGATGCTTCCAGTAAATATGAACTCATTTTGAATCCCCCTTTATTAATAACTCAAGTAATGTTACAATCTCTTCTCGGTTAAATCCGAGTCCCCTCATTTTATCCATAAAAATCTTAATCTGTTCTTCGGCCAGTGTGGTCTGTACTTGCTTTATCATATCGATATCCTCCGTAACGAACCTT
Organism: uncultured Lachnospiraceae bacterium; assembly: GCA_947631985.1. GTDB lineage: Bacteria > Bacillota > Clostridia > Lachnospirales > Lachnospiraceae > SZUA-378. The sequence continues at coordinate 4,193 of CANRNK010000090.1, forward strand.
CCGCTTGTGCGCTGTGTCAAAATCAACTCACTTCGTTCTAACTCTGTGAATGCCTTCTGCATTGTATTCGGATTCACGCAGGCAGCACATGCCAGTTCACGAACACTTGGAAGCTTCTCGCCTGGTTTGTAAAAACCAGAAACAATCTGCATCTGTAGCTTTTCAACAATCTGTGTATAAATGGGTCTGTCAGAATCTAGGTTCCATGCCATAGTCTCAGTCCTTTCCTGAAAATTAGCGCCATCTGTATTATGTGCTTAATACAATAATACACGATGACGCTCAAATGTCAACCTTATTTTTTGTTTTTTTTCAGTTAAAGGGTTTCTTTGGCAAAAACCTGCTCTATCACATCGAGTAGCCGATCGTTGTCTTTTGGCAGCATAAAACAGAAACGGAAATAATCGGGTCCAAGAAACGGAAAATCAGAACAATCGCGAATCATTAGACCTTGTGCGATTGCAGTTTCAAATAAAGCAGAAGCATTTAGAGTTGGATCCAGAATCCGTAACAGAATAAAATTAGCTTCCGGTGGGTAGAGTTTTATTCCTGAAATTCGGGAAAGCCTCTCTACGATGCGTTCCCGCTCTGCATGAATCAGATTCCTTGTTCTCATAATATAGAGCTGGTCGGTAAACATAACACCAGCATGAAGAGCTGCAAAGCTATTCACAGACCAGGGATGCTGCAGGGACAGCACTCTGGATCGCAGGGAAGGATCAGAAGTCATTGCATATCCAAGGCGCAGACCAGGGGAAGCAAAAAACTTGGAAACACCCCGCAGGATTACCAGATTGGGATAGGGTTCCAGTAAGGAGATCGCTGTAATGTTATCGATCTCTTTGGTAAACTCTACATACGTTTCATCAATCATAACTGTGATGGAATACGTTGCACAAAAGGAGAGAATGCTTTCTAACTGCGGGACAGTCAGGGCAGTAGAAGTTGGGTTATTGGGATTGCAGAGAATGAACAGAGGATTGTCACACCCTGCAAGAGTATTTTGAAGCGCAGACAAAAGAGGGGCGGTGTCGCCAAGCACAAAGTCATCTTCTTCTCTGAGTGGAAAATATTGAAAGGAAGAAGAAATCTGTAAAAGCTCCCTTTCGTATTCTGAATAGGAAGGACCAAGTATCATGGCTTTTTGCGGAGAAAGTGCCTGGATGATGAGAGCAATTAGTTCTGTGGAACCATTTCCAGGTATCATATAGGTTGCATCTACATTACAATAGGCGGAAAGGGAAGAACGAAGTGAACTGTATTCCCGATCGGGGTAGAGCGTAATGCAATCAGGATGTGAACGAAGTGTATCGCTTAGAACGGGTGAGATTCCGAGTGGATTCACGTTGGCTCCAAAGCGAATGATGTTTTCTTTTTTGATACCATAGAGTTGTTCTATTTTTTCCAAGTCACTTCCATGGAAATGGTTTTTTCTTTTGGACATAAGGACTCCTCGCCAAGTCGGATGCTGTCTTAAATAACTGACAATCTTGTCTTTTTTTGATTCACTGTTGTTGCGCAGGAATGAAGTATAATGCTATAATAAATTGATTCTTATTCCCACTTTCTTTCATTATAAGGGAAGTAGAATAAAAATCAAATTAATTCAGAAAAGTGTGGTGAGATAATTGGAAGAAATCCTGCAAAAGTACAGAGAAGAACGCTTTGAATTTGAAAACGGGTCCCTGCATTTTTCGCTACAGACAATTGAAATTTTATTGCAGAAAGAAGAGCGGGCAGAGGGTTTTTTTCAAGTAAGCAGCCTTGATCTTGAGCCTGTAAACGGCTATCTATATACCTCTGATCTTAGAATGGCATGTATCGAAAGAGAGATTCATACCGCCACGGCAGAGGTCCATTATCAGTTTGATTCGAAAGGACTCGAAGAGGGATCCAAGACGGAAGGCGAGATTATGCTTGTGACAGATAAAGGAGAATACACGATTCCTTTTTCAGTCACAATCAGACCAGATGAAATCAACTCAACGCTTGGTCATATCCGCAATCTGTTTCATTTTGCAAATCTTGCGAAGAGCAATTGGAAGGAAGCAGTTCAGCTTTTTTATTCCAATCGATTCGTGAAGATTTTAGAAGGCGCTGACAGAGAATATTTTAGCACTTATAAAGGTCTGGTTACGGATTTTGGAAACGAACAAAATGTTGAGGAATTCCTCATCGCGATCAATAAAAAACAGCAGATAGATTATATTCTCGAGACAGAACAGATTACAGTCTCTAATCCGGAAGGCGTTGTTGCGGAACAGATTAAGATCTCGAAAAATGGCTGGGGCTATGTATCCATGCACGTTTTTGTAGAGGGTGATTTTCTATCTGTTGAAAAAGAATACCTGACTGATGACAATTTTCTGGGAAATGTCTGTGTCCTTGATGTCTTTGTCTACGCGAACAGACTTCATGGGGGAACGAATTTTGGTGCGATCAGACTCCTGACGCCATATGGAGAAATGCGGGTTCCCGTTACGGTTACCCAGTCAGCAGGAAGAAAAAAAGACAGGGACTTTCTTCAAAAGGAACTCATGGTTCATTTAATGAACGATTACCTTGAGTTTCGTATGAAAAAAGGAAATCTGGCATCCTGGATTGCTAAGACTGGGGAGACGGTAGATAAATTGATCCGTCTGGATGAGAATAATCCGGCGTATCGAATGTTTCAGGCACAGCTTTTGATGACGCAGGAACGCTACAATGAGGCAAAGTGGATCTTGGATCATGTAGATGATATGGTCAGAAATGCAAAATGTAAGCCAGAGATTTACTGCTACTATCTCTACTTAAATACGCTTTATAACCGGGAAGACGAATTCGTGAACAGTCAGATGGAAGAGATTGAAGGTTACTTTCTAAGAGATCCGTCTAATTGGAGACTAGCCTGGCTGTTATTGTATTTGAGAGAGGATCTGGGCCATGTTCCAGCCAGGAAATGGAAGCTGCTAGAAGATCAGTTTTATTATAATAATTATAGTCCTATCCTATATACAGAAGCAGTGATGGTGCTAAATGCGAATCCTGTTTTACTTCAGAAGCTGGATCATTTTGAAATCCAGGTCCTGGGATTTGCAGCAAAAAAACAAATTATGGCACCTGAAGTAATCAGTCAGATCCATTACCTTGTTTCAAAAAGAAGAGGTTATTCGGAGAGAATTCTTACGATCCTAAAGTACTGTTACCGCTTGGGTGGAGAAGAGGAAACCCTTCGGGAAATTTGTGAAATTCTGATCCGTGGAAATCGGGTTGGAGAAGAGTATTTTGAATGGTTCTCACAGGGAATAGAGAGAAAGCTTAGAATTACACGCCTTTATGAACATTATATGATGTCAGTTCCGGCTACGTTTGAAGGACCGCTGCCTAAAATAGTGATGATGTATTTTGCTTATACCAATGACCTGACCTATGAAAAAAAAGGATTTCTCTATGCCAATATTCTGCGACACCAGGATACCCATCCTGAAATGGTACAGTCTTATCGTGCGCAGATGGAAGGGTTTGTTGCAGAACAATTACAAAAAGGACATCTAAACGATGATCTGGCCTATCTGTATGTGAAGCTGATTCATCCTGCGATTATGGGGCCGAAGCTCGCAAGACCGCTTGCACCACTTTTATTCCAGCACCAGATTCTTTTGAATCAGGAAAATAATCTGATGGATAAGATTCGGCAGGTAGTTGTCATTCACGGTAAGTTGAAAGGGGAAGTCAGGTATCCGATGAGTGGTGGAAAGGCTATGGTCTCTATTTATGGAGAAGATCACAAGATTTTTCTACAGGACGGATTTGGCAACAGATATGTACAAGAGAGCCTCTTTCAGATTCACCAGTACTTAGACCCAAGCCTGTTTATTCCAGCTTTTAAAAGTATGAATCTTGATTTTCCAGGAATGGATTTGCTCATCAGTGAAGGCTGTGGCGATTATGTTACCATTCAGGATGATAATGCACCACAATTTGCCCGTATCGCGGAATCGGAACAGATCAGAGAAGACTATAAAAGGGACATCCGAAGCAAACTACTATATTACTATTTTGATAAAGATAAAATGGAAGAACTTGACGCGTATCTCAACAAAATATCCATCGGAAAAATGAAAACGCAAGAACTGAGCGATTTTGTCCAGTTCATGGTGTTACGGGGGATGTATGATAAGGCACTGGAGTGGATTACAAGGCAGGGACCGGAGGGAATTCCGGCAAAAGTGCTTGTCAGACTCTGTAGCAGACTCTATGTCAGAAGTGACTACGAATGGGATGCTTATCTGGCTGAACTGGGTCATCTTGCGTTCAGGCTTGGAAAATATGACGAGCATGTGCTGCTCTATCTGATTCGGTATTTTAGAGGAACAACCAAACAACTGCGTGATCTATGGAAAGCTGCAGTCAATTTTGATGTGGAAACTTATGAGCTGGAAGAACGTTTACTGATTCAAATGCTTTTTAGCAGAGCATTTATTGCTGAGGCAGAAGAAATCTTTCGCTCCTACGCCAGAAAAGGTGGCCGCAATGAAGTGAAGGAAGCCTACCTGACGCGTTACTCCTACGAGTATTTTATCCGGAATCGCGTGATTGAAAAAGATATCTTCCCTTATTTTATAGCACCGTTCAAAGAAGAAAAAGAAATTAATCTGGTCTGTAAACTTGCCTTTTTAAAATTTTATTCGGAGAACAAACACCTGGTAGGACCGGATCTGGGTAAGATTATAAAAGAATTACTCAGACAGCTTATTACACAGGGGATTTATTTTATCTTCTTCATACAATTCACAGATCTTTTGCCACAACTTGAGTTCATGACAGACTATACGGTTCTGGAATATAAGTCTGAAAAAGACAGCAAGGTTGTGATTCATTATCTGTATGAATCGGAGTATGAAAATGATTTGGAATTTAGAAAAGAAGAAATGACCTGTATGTATCGAAGAATGTTTTCAAAAGCGTTCCTATTATTTTTTGGGGAAAGCGTGCAGTATTATATCACAGAAGAGACGCAGGATGGAGCAGAAGTAATGGAAAGCGGAACCATCCGTAAAAGCGATATTGGTATGGACAAAAAAGAGAGCAGATTCTCACTTTTAAATGATCAGGCGATTGCGAGCACGTTGCAGGATTATGACACGATGTGGCAGCTCTTGTCCGAACATTTCAGAACGCAATACCTGGTAGACGGACTGTTTGGAATGCTATAAATCCATTAACTTAAAAAAAGAAAAAGGGCAGAACCCATGTTTTTTGACAAAAAAGGAAGTAGAGTACAATTAAATAGCCACAGCCTTGTGGCAGGGTTCGACTTGGGAGAAGAATCTTCTCAGATTAGCTTTTTTCATCTGGATGAAGAGGAGCCACAGACACTCGCGGTGATTGCAGGAACGCAACAATTCTCGATTCCAACCGTTTTGTGTAAACGTTTTGAGGTCAACCAGTGGTATTTTGGCAGAGAAGCGGCTAAATATGCGCAGGATGGAGAAGGAATTCTTGTTGATCACCTTGTGTCCAGAGCAAGAACGGGAGAAGCCGTCCTGATTGAAGAGCAGGAATATGACCCGGTAGAACTTCTGTCTCTTTTTGTGAAGCGTAGTTTTTCCATGATTGGAATGGCTTCAGGCACACAGGAAGTGAGTGCAGCTATGCTGACATTGGATGGACTTGATGGAAGAATGGCGGAGGTGCTGACGGTGGTTGCAAAGAGCCTCCCTGTATCCAATGAGCTGACATTTTTTCAAAGCCATGAGGAAAGTGCATTTCACTATATCATCAATCAGCCGGAAGAACTATGGACGAGGGAAGTTGTCCTTTTTGAACTTTCAGGTGAGGGTTTGCAGACTTATCGGATGGAGTTAAACAGACGTACGATTCCGATTGTCGCTTTTATG
>CANRNK010000091.1 GCA_947631985.1 uncultured Lachnospiraceae bacterium
TGGTATGGAGACAGGAAGACTTATGCTGTGGTTTTATAATGGAGAAGCGGACAAATTTAGAGATGGAATATATGTTTGATTTAGAGGATTTTATTGATTTTATGATGATACAGTCAAATGTTAATGCCAGAATCGAAAGTCGAGAATTGACAGTAAATGAAGCTATGTCTTGGATGAAAAGTACGTTAAACACTATTTTCAATAATAAGAAGCAGACCCTTGTTTTTTCTGGATATAGTTGGTACATTAGTAAGTAATTTGCTTTCGAAAGTGTACACAGTTCAAACTGTGCTAACTCACTAGAGCAGATTACATCTGCTCCGTTCGCTCTCCGAGGGTAAGCACTCTATACCTGTAAGTTATTTTATGAGGAAACAGGGTTGTCAAAAGATAAAAGCTGAAAATCAAGTACTGTAGGATTGCTTAAATAACAGCGACATACAAGAATGAATATGGGAATATGGGTGTTATAATAAAGGGCAAAAAATATGTGCACTATTATGTGCACATATAACAGAAGTGGATGAAACTCCTTTCTTTTGGGTGTTTTTTAGTTGTTATTTTAGTTCGACTCCCGTCTACTCCACTGTGAAAGTGCCGTAAATACGGCACTTTTTTCATGTCATTCATTCGTCAGATCATCAAAAAAATAATCAAAACAACCAATGAGAATTCTGAATCTACGCGTTAATGTTACTATTATTTGATTGTACAAGTGCTTAAGCACGCAGATGGGTATAAAGATGAAAGTAAATTACAGGCTTGGTGAACAAGCTGATTTAGCAGCAATTACTAATATGGTGCAGTCCGTTATCAATCATATGAGAAAGAAAAAGATTGATCAGTGGGATGCAAAATATCCTGATAAAGAAATTTTATTACAGGATATTAATTCACAAGAATTATTCGTTGGAGAAATCGCAGGAGAAATTGTGGTTCTTTTTGTTTTAAATCAGGAAACGGATCCAGAGTATTCAAATGGTGATTGGACAGATCCAGGGAGACCATTTTATGTGATACACCGGTTATGTGTGAATCCGGCATTTCAAAACGATGGAATTGGCAGAAGTACAATGAAATGGATTGAGGATGTGGTGAGTGCAAAGGGAATTCAGGCAATCAGACTGGATACTTTTTGTGAAAATCCGATTGCAATCAGATTATACGAAAGTCTTGGTTATCAAAAAGTTGGCTTTGTCCATTGGAGAAAAGGAAAATTTGTTTTGATGGAGAAGCTATTATAAAGATAAATTTCTGAATCATATTTGCAAAGGAATGAAAGGTGTGTTAAAATAATAACAATTAAATTAGTTTGACAGAAAAAGGAGAATATCATGAAGGGTTTTGGCGTTTTAGAAAAAGGAAAAGTTGGTTGGTTGGAAAAACCAGATTATGTATGTGGAGCAGAAGATGTCATCTGTCGTCCGCTTGCAATCGCACCTTGTTCATCAGATGTTCACTCAGCAATGGAAATGGAAGGGGATTATCTGAAAAACAGAATTCTCGGACATGAATCAATTGGTGAGATTGTTGAAGTGGGATCAATGGTTCGAGATTTTAAAGTAGGAGACAGAGTTGTTATTCCTTGTACAACACCTACCTGGAAACACCCAGACATTCAGGATGGAACGCACCAGGACGCAGGTGGAATGTTTACAGCGATTAATTTTTCTTCTTATGAAGATGGAACTTTTGCAAATCAGATTAAAGTCAGATCTGCAGATATGAATTTAGCACTTTTACCAGATAGTGTATCAGTGGAACAGGCATGTATGATTGTGGATATGATGACAACTGGATTTTATGGCGCTGAACTTGCAGAGGTGAAATTTGGCGATACGGTTGTTGTATTTGGAATTGGACCTGTTGGACTGATGTCGGTTGCAGGAGCAAAACTGCGTGGAGCAGCCAAAATCATCGCAATCGGAACGAGACCTGATTGTGTTGCACTTGCAAAAGAATATGGTGCAACTAATATTATCAGCTACAAAGATGGAGACGTAATAGAGCAGATTATGGCAATTACGGGTGGAAAAGGTGCTGATGCCTGTATCGTAGCGGGAGGCGGAGTGGAAGCACTCAATAATGCGGTAGCCGTAGCAAGATGTGGTTATGGAACAATTGGCATGCTTGATGTGATTACAGGGGAAGCGAACATGACAATTAATAACCTTTATATTGGAGGTTTTCTTTCTCACAAAACCATCAAAGGTGGACTTTGCCCAGGTGGAAGAAAGAGAATGGAACGCTTATTAGCCATGGTTGAAGCTGGACGCGTTGATCCTTCAAAGTTAATCACACACAGATTCGAAGGATTAGATTCTATTGAAGAAGCCTTTGAGTTGATGGTAAATAAACCGAGAGATTTAATCAAACCAATCGTATTATTTCAATATTAGTTTTTGTTGATTAGTCAGTCGTTGACATCATCACACTAACGTGCTAAACTCATAAAGACAGAAATCGCTATGAGTTGAAAGAGAGCATATGTCTGACTCATATTGAGAAACAAGATGAAACAATAAGTCGTTTCACTTGTCATGAATAATCCCCTGTCTTAGCAGAATACTGTGAAGACAGGGGATTTTTAATCCTTCTATCAAACAATACACACATGGGAAAGGAATCAAAAAAAGATGAAAGAAAGAGAAATTCCATACAAAATCTATCTTGAAGAAAGTGAAATGCCTGATAAATGGTATAATGTTCGGGCAGACATGAAGAAAAAACCGGCACCATTATTAAACCCAGGAACGCTCAAACCAATGACCTCCGAAGAGTTGCAGGGAGTTTTTTGTGATGAATTAGTCAAGCAGGAATTAGATGATGTAAATGCATTCATACAAATTCCAGAAGAAATCCGTGATTTTTATAAAATGTATCGCCCATCGCCTCTTGTCAGGGCTTATTGTTTAGAAGAAAAATTACAAACGCCAGCAAAGATTTATTATAAATTTGAAGGAAACAATACAAGTGGAAGTCATAAGCTTAATTCAGCAATTGCGCAGGCTTATTATGCAAAACAGCAGGGATTAAAAGGTGTTACAACAGAGACTGGAGCGGGGCAATGGGGAACGGCACTGTCTATGGCGTGTTCTTATTTTGATCTTGATTGTAAAGTCTATATGGTAAAGGTTTCCTATGAACAAAAGCCTTTTAGAAGAGAAGTAATGAGAACCTATGGTGCGAGTGTTACGTCGTCTCCGTCCATGGAAACTGAAGTAGGAAAGAGAATCCTGGAAGAATTCCCAGGAACAACAGGAAGCCTTGGATGTGCTATTTCGGAAGCTGTTGAAGCAGCAGTGTCAAGAGAAGGCTATCGTTATGTACTTGGAAGCGTTCTTTCTCAGGTCCTGCTTCACCAGTCAATCATTGGACTTGAAACAAAAGCAGCGCTAGATAAATATAATATTACACCAGATCTGATTATCGGATGTGCTGGTGGTGGATCTAATCTGGGTGGATTGATTTCACCATTTATGGGTGAGGTTCTTAGAGGAGAAAAAAAATATCGTTTTATTGCGGTGGAACCTGCGTCCTGCCCAAGTCTAACAAGAGGAAAATATGCATATGATTTCTGTGATACAGGAAAAGTGTGCCCACTTGCTAAAATGTATACGCTTGGGAGCGGATTTATGCCTTCAGCAAATCATGCAGGTGGTCTGCGTTACCATGGGATGAGTTCTGTTTTATCAGAGCTTTTTGACCAGGGACTGATGGAAGCGGTATCTGTGGGACAGACAGAAGTGTTTGAGGCAGCAGAATTGTTTGCACGTTCAGAAGGGATTCTTCCAGCACCGGAGAGTGCACATGCAATCAGAGTTGCAATTGATGAAGCGCTCAAATGCAAAGAGACAGGAGAAGAAAAGACAATCGTATTTGGGCTGACTGGAACTGGTTATTTTGATATGGTAGCTTATGAAAAATTCCATAATGGGGAAATGAATGATTACATCCCAACCAACGAAGAACTAGAAAAAAGTCTGTCCGTACTACCAATTGTATAAAAATAAAAATAATTCAAAAAAAATAAACTGCATAAATAAACTGATAATACCGTCAATTAACTGACGGTATTATTTTTTGTGAAAAAATGAAAATTAACTTGCGAGAATAACGATTAATATTGTATGTGATAAAAGTTTAACGTATAATTGGAACATAATTAGATGTTATTTTGACGATATTTAGAAATCAATACGGAGGTATTATGTAATGGGGATTACAGCAGTTTCAAAAACACAGTTTGAAGAACTGGACAAATTCATGGAGACGATACCAGGAACAGAAGATGAACTTATCAAAGTACTTCATAAGGCACAAGGTATTTTTGGGTATTTATCGGATGAAGTGCAGTATTATGTAGCTGAGAAAATGAAAATACCAGTTTCTAAAGTGTATGGAGTGGTGACCTTTTATTCCTACTTCACAATGAAGCCGAAAGGGAAACATAGAATTTCAGTCTGTATGGGGACAGCCTGCTATGTGAGAGGTGCGGAACCGGTATTGGAGGAATTCAAGAAAGAATTAAATATTACCTGTGATGAGACAACCCCTGATGGCAAATTTTCGCTAGATACCTTACGCTGCGTTGGAGCATGTGGACTAGCACCTGTTGTATTGGTAGGGGAAAAGGTATACGGACATGTAACAAAAGAGATGGTAAAAGATATTCTTGCGGAATATTCATGAAAGAGGGGAAAACAATGGAACGAATTCAATCAAAAGAAGCGCTTCTAAAGTTGCGTGACACCTTTAAAGAAAACCTGAGAGTAAGAGAACAGGGAGAACAAATAGAGAAATTAATTACCATCAAAGTATTCATGGGTAGCAGTGGATATAAATCGGGTGCAAAAGAGATCTTAAATCATTTCTATGAGAGAGCAAAGGAACGAAAAATAGAAGATCTTGTAGTTCTGCAAGCTGATAGCTCAGGATTGATTGCCTTTGAACCCATGATTGGGGTTACACTACCGGGAAAAAAAACAGTCCTGTTTGGTAAAGTTGATTTAAAAAAAGCAGATGAAATCATTGATGAATACATATTAAAAGGAAAGCAAATTGATGGGATTTTATCATTAACAAGCTCAGTCGCTCCAGACAGACTGTAACGAGAATTGGGAGGATACAGATGCAAAATTATAAAATGCATATGCTGGTCTGTGGGGGTACAGGCTGCAAATCTGCAGAAGCTGATCAGATATTAGTGCAACTAAAAAAATCCTTGGAGGATTGTGATCTGTCAAAAGATGTACAGGTCATTCAGACGGGGTGTTTTGGTTTTTGTGAAAAGGGTCCGATTGTAAAAATACTACCGGACAATACGTTTTATACACAGGTCAAACCAAGCGATGCAGATGAAATTGTGAAGAATCACATTATGTATGGAAGAAAGGTGCACAGACTTTTATACCAGGATCAGACTACAAAAGAGTTTATTGAAGATTCGAAACATATGGATTTCTACAAGAAACAAAAAAGAGTTGCGCTTAGGAACTGCGGGTTTATTAATCCGGAAAATATTGAAGAGTACATTGCAAGGGAAGGTTATCTGGCACTTGCAGAATGCATTACGAATAAAACCAAATCAGAAGTAATTAAAATCGTGAAAGACTCTGGACTTCGGGGAAGGGGTGGCGCTGGATTTTCTACTGGACTCAAATGGGAAATTGGGTCGCGCTACGATGCAGATCAGAAATATGTTGTCTGTAATGCAGATGAAGGAGATCCGGGAGCGTTCATGGATCGCTCCATCCTAGAAGGAGATCCACATGCAATCTTGGAGGCAATGGCGATCTGTGGATATGCAACGAATGCTTCAGAAGGAAGAGTTTATATCAGAGCTGAATATCCACTTGCAATCAAGCGATTGGAAAAAGCAGTAAAAGATGCAAAAGAGTATGGATTCTTAGGAAAAAATATTCTGGGGACGGAGTTTTCCTTTGAGGTATCGTTGACGTTTGGCGCGGGTGCATTTGTCTGCGGAGAAGAAACTGCATTACTGCGCTCCATGGAAGGTGGTCGTGGAGAGCCTACAACCAAACCACCATTTCCGTCAGAACATGGATTGTTTGGAAAACCAACCACGATTAATAATGTGGAAACCCTAGCCAATATCCCTGTTATTATCAGGGAAGGCGCAGCCTGGTATCATTCCATGGGAACAGAAAAATCCGCAGGAACTAAGGTATTTGCACTTGCAGGTAAAATCAATAATGTAGGACTGATTGAAGTTCCAATGGGGACAACACTTGGTGAGGTTATTTTTGATATTGGCGGAGGCATCAAGAATGGCAAAAAATTTAAAGCGGTACAGACAGGCGGCCCCTCTGGAGGTTGTCTGACAGAAAAAGATCTGGACACGCCAATTGATTTTGACAATCTGATTGCCAAGGGTTCTATGATGGGGTCTGGTGGAATGATTGTTATGGATGAGGATAGTTGCATGCCGGCAGTGGCAAAATTTTACCTTCAGTTCACGCAGGAAGAGTCTTGCGGAAAGTGTACGCCATGCCGAATCGGAACGACAAGACTTCTTGAATTACTAGAGTTGATCTGTAATGGGGAAGGCACGATGGAAAGCTTGGAAGAATTGAAGCGGCTAAGTCTTGTGATCAAAGACACAGCACTTTGCGGCTTGGGGCAGACGGCTCCGAATCCAGTACTTTCTACATTGAACGCGTTCTGGGACGAATATGTGGCACATGTAGTAGATAAAAAATGTCCATCGGGTGTCTGCACAAAGTTATTAGACTATACCATTCATGCAGATAAGTGCAAGGGATGTACCATGTGCTTTCGAGTCTGCCCAGCGGGTGCGATTACTGGCAAGGTCAAAGAAGTTCATTTTATAGATGTAACGAAGTGCATCAAGTGTGGCGCATGTATGGATACCTGTAAATTTGACGCGATTACCAGAGGATAAGGAGTAGATAGCATGTCTGATGTTACTGTAATGATAGATGGAAAAAAAATGAAAGTCAAACAAGGAACAAGTATCCTGGAAGCAGCGAAGGAGATTGGCATATCCATTCCTACTTTATGTTACTTCAATCTTGAAAATGCAGATATTGCCTGCAAGCCGGCTTCCTGCAGGGTATGTGTTGTAGAAGTGGAGGGGTCTAGAAATCTGCTTCCTTCCTGTGTGACCGCTGTTTCCGATGGAATGATAATCAAAACGAACTCGAAAAGGGCGATTAATGCCAGAAAAATGAATATTGAATTATTATTATCAGATCATCCAAATGATTGTCTGACCTGTCCCAAATCTGGAAGCTGTGATTTGCAGAGGCTGACTCAGATTGTGGAAGTAAGGTCTATTGATGTTACGGGAACGAGAAGATCTTTAGTTCCCATTGAAGTGGGGAAAGCCTTAAAAAGGGATCTGTCCAAATGTATTATGTGCAGGCGATGCGAGACGATGTGCTCAACGGTGCAGTCTGTCTATGCGCTGTCAGCAATTCATAGAGGATTTCCTGCCTATGTAGGAACTGCCTTTGAAGAAGCCCTCTCTGATACAGTCTGTGTTTCTTGTGGACAATGCTCAGCCGTTTGTCCCGTTGGAGCAATTACAGAAAATGATGAAGTTGATAAAGTAATCGATGCACTTGCAGACAAGACAAAGACAGTTGTATTTCAGACAGCACCTTCTGTCAGAGTCGCAATTGGAGAAGAGTTTGGCTTACCAACAGGAACAGAAGTGACTGGAAAGATGGTAACAGCACTTCGAAGACTGGGCGCTGATTATGTGTTTGATACCAATTTTGCGGCAGATCTTACAATAATGGAAGAAAGCGCAGAAATCATTGAAAGATTAAAACTATTTCTAAACAAGGAAGAAGTCAGCCTGCCAATCACCACGTCATGTTGTCCTGGATGGGTGAACTTTTTTGAATCTCAGTTTTCAGATATGCTGGATCTCCCTTCTACTGCAAAATCTCCGCAAGGTATGTTTGGAGCGGTTGCGAAGAACTATTTCGCGCACAAGCTTGGAATCAAAAGAGAAGATATGGTTGTAGTGTCCATTATGCCTTGTACGGCTAAAAAAGTTGAGGCGGACAGAGACGTTTTGAAAGTGAATGGAAATCCAGATGTAGATATTGTATTGACGACCAGAGAGACAGCAAGATTATTTAAACTGGCCAATATTGACTTTACAAAACTGGAAGATTCCCCATTTGACGAACCACTAGGAGAATCGACAGGAGCAGCAGCAATCTTTGGGGTGACTGGTGGTGTACTGGAAGCGGCGCTTAGAACCGTGTATGAAACCCTTGAGAACAAGCCTTTGAAGAAGGTGGATTTCATGGATGTGAGAGGGTTCAAAGGGGTAAAGACTACAACACTTGAAATTGCTGGAATCCCAATTAATGTTGCGGTCATTCATGGACTTGCCAATGCAAGAGCAATTATGAATGAAGTGAGAGAGGGCAACCCTAGAGACCTGCATGTCATTGAAGTGATGGCATGTCCTGGAGGATGTATTGGCGGTGGTGGACAGCCTTATCATCGAGGAGATGGTACGGTACTTTCAAAACGGACCAAAGCAATCTATGAAATCGATAAAGGAAAACCAATCCGTAAATCCCATGATAATCCATTTATCCAGGAACTGTATGAGAATTATTATGGAAAACCTTTGAGTCACCTTGCACATGAACAATTACACACCCATTATCATGCAACAGCCAAATACTAATCAATTTAATTCAAGATAAAGGAATCACAATAGGAATACCAGGAGAAAAGCTCAAAAAAAGAGTTGATTTCCTGGTATTTTCTTTTTGAAATGGTGTGTGAATAAAGTGGTCAAAATCTAAAATTTTTATAAAATATATGATTTGACATATAGAAATATGCGTGATAATATATGTTGGTACAAGATCTTTGTGAAAATACTATCAAGTATTTTTTTTTGTGATTTTGTAACTCAAACTAAAATGGGAGCAATATTGAGATGGGTAAATTAAGTAACAAATGGACAAGAGCAGCAATTCCAGCATTGTTGATTCACTGTAGTATCGGAACAGTTTACTGCTGGTCACTTGTAAAAGATGCAATTGCAACAGAAATAGGAAGTAAAAGCAGTACAGTCGAATGGGCCTTCAGTCTGGCGATTTTTTGTCTTGGGATGTCTGCCGCTTTTGCAGGAAATATTGTTGAAAAAGATATCCATAGATCCGCATTGATTGCAGCGATTTGTTTTGCACTCGGAATGGCAGGAACTGGATTCTTTATTGCTCAGAAATCTTTAATTGGTATTTTCCTATCCTACGGCGTGGTTATGGGTGTAGGCCTTGGAATTGGATACCTGACACCAGTAAAAACCTTAATGCTCTGGTTTGACAAGCAAAAAGGTCTTGCAACAGGTCTTGCAGTAGCAGGATTTGGTCTTGCTAAAATGTTTGCATCTCCAATTATGGAATCGCTTCAGGCGTCTGTTGGAATTGTAAATATGTTCTATATTTTAGCCGTTGTCTATTTCATTATGATGTTTGGTGGATTTTTATTATTAAAGAAACCAGACGGATGGGTTGAATCTAAGAGTAAGTCAGAATTCAAACCTTTACTTGTATTAAAAAATAAAACATTTATCGGAATCTGGATTATGTTCTATATTAATATTGCCTGCGGACTTGCTTTGATTTCACAGGAAAAGAATATTTTACATGATGTAGGATTTGCATCGGTTGGGGTGATTTGTTCTTTTACAGCATTATTTAACGCTGGAGGAAGACTTGGATTTTCTGCACTTGCTGATAAATTAAAAGATAGAAACACAATCTATAAAGTTATTTTTACCTTATCCGTCATTTTTACAGCAGTTGTGATTGCGACAAAGGGAATCGAGAACAAATCAATTGTGCTTGTTGTTGCACTGTTATTTATGATTAATGCAGGATACGGCGGTGGATTCAGTAACCTGCCAACCTTACTTTCAGATCATTTTGGAATGAAGACGATTAGTAC
>CANRNK010000092.1 GCA_947631985.1 uncultured Lachnospiraceae bacterium
GACTTTCAATTAGAAAAAGATACCGACCGTTGTTGGGATCAGTATCTTGAACGTTTTCTAAAAGAGAACAATATCTCCTACTTACAATGATATTTCTACGACAAATCTATGCTTTCCTGTGTTTCTGCCAAAACATTTTCTCTCTTTGGAAGCTGCGCCAGAATAATCGCGACAAATACCAGTGTACTTCCGATCCCTTCTCTTCTGCTCATAACCTGTCCCAGAATCACCCATCCGGCAATCACAGCAACCACCGATTCCAGACTTCCAATCAAAGAAGCAATCGCAGGTTCTAATGACTTTTGTGCAATAATCTGTAGTGTATAGGCTACACCACAGGACAGAAACCCTGCATAAAGCAATGGTACATATGCGTCTACTATCGCATTCATTTCAATCTTCTCAAACAAAAGTGCTCCAAGTCCGCTCAGCACAAATCCCACAAAAAACTGAATACAGGAAACAATAACACCATCTGTTTTCTGTGCAAATCTGTCTACCACAAGGATATGGCAGGAAAACAAAAAAGCACAAATCAAGATCATGACATCCCCATAATTGATGGAACCCTCAGTCTCCCCATTGATACATAACAAATAAAGTCCAGCCAAAGCAAGTGCAAGGCCAACGATTAATTTTTTGTCAACTTTTTTGCCAAACATCAGACCCAGAAACGGCACAATAATAATATAAAGAGTGGTAAGAAATCCAGCTTTGCCAACCGTTGTAAATCCGATTCCATATTGCTGGAACAGACTGGCTGCTGACAGGATGATTCCACACAGAATCCCTGCTTTCCAATCTTCTCTTTTTACAGACTTTCTCATGAAAAAAATGACTGGTAAAAGCACCAGCCCTCCCAATAAAAACCGGATACTGTTAAAGGTAAATGGACCAATTAGTTTTGTCGCTTCACTCTGCGCTACGAAAGCAACTCCCCAAATACATGCCGTCATCAGCATCAAAAAGGGAGCCATCACTTTTCTTGTCATCTTATCTTTCCTTCTATTTCCTCAACGATCTCCCGAATCTGTTTCTGATCACAGGCGATTGTTAAATCTGCATATTCTTCATAAAGTGGGATGCGCTCCTCATAAAGAGTCTGTAATGTCTGTCCCTCTCTAATTGCGACTCCTCGCTCATTCAAATCCCCTAATCTATCCTCAACTGCCAAAAGTGACAGCTGTAAATAGATTATTGTTCCAATTTTTTTAAAGTGCTCCATTGCTTCTCTGCTATAAACTGCACTTCCTCCAGTTGCAATGACTTGCCCCATGCCAGAAATAGAAGCATTGATTTTCTCTTCTTTTTCTAAAAAAGCGTCCAAGCCATCTTCTTCAATCATCTGGTAAAGAAGTCTTCCAAATGTTTGCTGCAACAACAGATCAGAGTCCAGAAAACGATATCCGATTCTTTTTGCAAGAACCACACCTATCGTACTTTTCCCACTGCCCGGCATACCGATCAGAATAATATTCTTCATAACTTTACGCCAGATAAGCAATTACTTCTACTTCACATAGCACATTTTTAGGAAGCTGTCTTACCGCAACACAGCTTCTTGCTGGCTTTTCATCCATCAGAAAATAAGCGCCATATACTTCGTTGAAGGCATCAAAATTCGCCATATCAGTCAGGTAACAGGTGGACTTGACAACATTACCATAGGTCGTTCCTGCTGCGTTTAACACTGCTCCAACATTCTTCATAACCTGCTCAGCCTGTTCTTTAATTCCAACCGCCTCTACCAGTCCTGTTTCAGGGTTGATTGGAATCTGACCTGATGCGAATAAAAATTTATCAACTGCGATTGCCTGTGAATAAGGTCCGATTGCTGCAGGTGCTTTTTCAGCTACAATTCTTCTTGCCATCTTTTTTTCCTCCATCTAACTACTTCAGGTTTATTCTGCTTACTCTACACTCCTATCAGAAACCGAAGTGATAAAGTCTATTTCTTGTATTCGTTTTTCAACTTTATATTTAGTATAATCTATCTTGTCCAAGGTTTCAATATCATCAGACGCTACTTTGACTATTTTTTAACAATTTCAGCTAAACTCACAATTTTTTTCTTTTATTTCACAATTTATTATTCAATATTATCTCTTTTTTTGTTGTAATTCAGAATTTTTGTTGTATTTTTCACACAAATGTATTAATATTATGTAATATACTAACAATTATTACTATAGAGGGGGCTATACGATGAAAAACTTAAAAGTCAAAGTTAAAATGTTAATTCTTGTCATCTCCATTATTGTCACCGTATTGATTGCAGGCGTAATTGCTTTGATCAGTATGCAGATGTCTGCTTCAAAATCCCTGGAACTTTTAGAAAGCACCATAAGAACAGATTATGATAACAACATTAAGGAACAGGTTACAAATGCTGTTTCCCTTCTTCAGAATATCTATGAAGACCAGGAAGCAGGACTCTACACTCCTGAAGAAGCCCAAAAGCTTGCTGCTGACCTGGTTCGGGATCTTAGATACAAGGAAGGCGGGTATTTCTGGATCGATACCGTTGAAGGTGACAACGTTGTTCTGCTTGGCAAAGACGCAGAAGGTACCAACAGACTTAGCACAAAGGATTCGGATGGTTTTGAAATGATTAAAGCGATTATCGCTGCTGCACAGCAGGATGGTGGTGGATTCACCGATTACAAGTTTCCAAAGGAAGGCGAAACAGATTCTTCTCCAAAGAGAAGTTATAGCCTTTTGTTCCAGCCATATAACTGGGTCGTTGGAACCGGTAATTATACAGACTATATTGACGATACCATTGCTGCTCAACAGGCAATTGCTACAGAGTCTCTTATGAAAACTGCAACCCTTTTTATTTTGATCATAGCCGGATTGCTTGTTCTGATTGGCGCCATTGCAATTACGATTAGCGTCGACATCAGTGGTTCTATCAATGCCGCATCCAAGTTCTTAGAGCCAATTTCCCAGGGAGATTTCACACAGGAACTTCCAAAAAAGCTTACCAGAAGAAACGACGATCTTGGAATTCTCGGGCAGAAATTGCTTGAAATGAGAGAACAGATTCGCAGCCTGATTCAGGGAGTACAAGAGAGTGAGCTGGCTTTAAATGAAGTAGTTGCAGAAATAGAATCAAATAGTTACAAGCAGGCCGAAGCAATTGAAGGCGTTTCCGCAACAACGGAAGAAATGGCTGCAAGTATGGAAGAAACCGCAGCAACTTCAGAATCCATCAGTCAGATTTCTGCTGAAATTGATACCGCGACCAGAAATATTGCAACCCGTGCTCAGGAAGGTGCCGAACAGGCTTCTGCAATTCACGGAAGAGCACATGATATCAAACTATCAACACAGCAACAGCGTACCCAGGCAACCAATATGCATGGCAGCATCAAACTAAGTCTGGAAAAAGCATTACAGGATGCCAGGGTTGTGGAAGACATCGAAATTCTTTCTTCTTCTATTATGGATATTACCAACCAGACGAATCTTCTTGCTCTGAATGCAGCAATCGAAGCCGCAAGAGCAGGAGAAGCCGGAAAAGGGTTCTCAGTTGTTGCAGATGAGATCAGGAGTCTTGCAGAAAAGTCAAAAGATACCGTAGTTAAAATTCAGGAAGTAACTACGAAGGTAACTGCCGCAGTGAAAAATCTATCCGGCGATTCAGAACGTCTGCTTGATTTTGTGGCAAGCGATGTCATGAAGAGCTATGATTCCTTTCAAAGTGTTGCCGAAACCTATAACACAGATGCAGTGGAAATCGATTCTCTTATTTCTGACTTCAGCGCTACTTCGGAAGAGTTGATTGCATCGATCGATAATGTACTTACCTCCATAGATGCCATCAGCAAAGCAACTACGGAAGGCGCAATCGGTACCTCCGAAATAGCAGAGCGCTCCTCTGATATCATGAGAATGTCAGGTGTCATCAACGCAGCTGTTGAAAAATGTGTCAATGTGTCTGCTACTCTCCATGATGAAGTTAAAAAATTCAAGATTTAATCAGCAAAAAAAGGCTATGGATTTCGGTAACTGAAATCCATAGTCTTTTTAATTTGTCAAAATGACCTTCTTTTTTTCAATCTATGCTTCTTTTAGGAATCAAGCTGCGCCAGATAATCCTGCGATCTGGATGCTTTTTCTGTGTCGGGGAAAAGCGAGACAACTAATTGATAGGTCTGCTTTGCCTTTACAAGATCTCCATTTTTGTTATAAGAATTGGCCAGGCTAAAAAGAGCCTCTCCATTTTTCGGATCCAGAATCACCGCTTTTTCAAGGTTACTGATTGCTGTTGTGTAATCACTCTGTCTGTAAGCACTGTACCCCGTATTATAAAAGGAAGACGCAATACTTGGACCAACAATCTCAATCATTTTAGCATAAAGAGAAACAAACTCCTCAGAGGTACTTTCTGCAATCGTCGTTTCATCGATTGTAAGTAGAAGATCTCCTACCTCTTGCAGGTTTGAAGGGTCTTCTAAGTAGAGTCTGACTGCTTTATGCAGGCTGTCGCTTGCTTTGATCGTTCCATCAGCTCCTACATACGATTCCAGTTGTGCGCTTAAAGACTGGTTTGTCTCCTCTATCTCTTGCGTCTGTCTCTTCAGATCTTCGATTGTAGTCGTCTTCTGGTCTGATTCCTCACTCACTGCAATCAACTCTCGATTCATTTCTGCTTTTTCCGAACTGATCCTTGCTGGTAACACCAAAAACCAGGCTGCCGCAAATCCAATTGCCAGACCAATCGCAATATTCACAAGAGAAGAGGTACCCGATTGCTCTCTCATCGCGAGTGGTTGTATAATTGTCTCATTCCCACTCTGGTACTTGATCACATCCTCTGACTGGTTTTTTCTGCTTTTCTGACTGCCATCTTTTTCCTCTTGCACGCTTGCATCTTGATCAATCGTCTTCAGATAACGAAGTGTTGTTGTATTGTTGGCATCTATTTTTGTGCACTTACTCAGCTCTTTTCTTGCTTTTTCATGTTCCCCAGTATGAATGTAAATCAAAGCCAGTAACTGGTGTGCCCTGACAAAATTCTGATTCATGGACAACACTTTTTTCAACTGTATCACTGCCAGATCCAGACTATCCTGATTGCAATATGCAAGTGCCTGATTATATTTCTTAATTGTCTGGTTGATTGTCTCAAGTCTTGCTGTATTCGACTGAATCGCGCTGATATAATCATCTGCAATATTCTTTCCCTGTCGGATATTCTTACTAATCACCCATTCACTCAGTGCCGCAACCGCTTCACCCATCTCAAAATAAACAAGTCCCAGAAGGTTTCTTGCCTTAATGTTATTCTTATTAAATTTCAGACTTTGTCTGAGGCAGGTAATCGCACCTGACAAATCTCTGACATTAGCCTTCTCCAGCCCAACGTTATAAAAAGTATTAGAAATATGGATGATCTTCTTATATACTGCAACATCGGCCCCACAGCTTGTACAGAAATCCTTCTCAGAAAGTCGGCACCCACAATGATAACAGTTCATGTCAAACCTCTATTCTTCCTCTTTAATTTCTTTCATCATCTTAACCAGAACATCTGCCATATCTGTCAGATCCTGGTTGTAAATTGCCTCTTCCGCATCTTCTATCTCAAGACTAGGATGAAATTTTTTGAGTTCTTCTTCAAAATTTATCATTTCCATTCCTCCACTCTATTGCTTTTATTCTTCCTGCCAGATAAAGCGATCCTGCCACGTAAATTCTTTCTTCTGGTTGTTTCTCCTCCAGACATTTCGAATACGCCTTATCAGAATCTTCGAACAAAAAAATCTCTCTCGATGTATATTGTCTAAAAACATCTGCTAACTCTTCCGTCCAGAGCGCACGTTCGTTTGAAATCGTTGTAATATAAATCCGTTCAAATAAATCTTCTTCCAGTAATGTTTTTACCATCTTTCGGTAATCTTTGTCTTTTACAACAGCAAATAAGAGAACATTTTTCTTTTCCTTACGTTCTCTAATCGTTTGTACCAAAGCTTTGATTCCATCTTCATTATGTGCCCCATCCAGGTACACATCTTCTGCAATTTCCTCCATTCTGCCTTCCCACTTCATGGATTGCAGACCAGCCCTTAGTACATCCTGGTAATCCTGTGGCAAATGATCCTTCCATAAAATCTCAATTGCCTCAATTGCGATGGACGCATTTTCCACCTGATACAAAGCAGTTGTCATAATCTTCAGACCGCTATATTCATAATACTTAGAATGATAGGAAAAATCAATGCTTTTGTCTTCTTTTCGCAAAATAGTGATCCTGTCATTTGAAACCTGGTAACAGGCTGCATGCATCCACTCCGCCTGCCTGCATATCACTTCTGTTGCTTCCTGTCTTTTATTCATAACTACCACAGGAATATGTGATTTTATGATTCCAGCTTTCTCGAATGCAATTTTTTCAATTGTCTCTCCAAGAAACTGGGTATGATCAAGCCCAATTTCCGTAATAATACTAAGGACCGGTGTGTCTATCACATTGGTTGCATCAAGTCTCCCGCCCATCCCTGTCTCCAGAATGATATAGTCTGGATTCTTCTCCTCAAACAAGATCATCGCCATAAAAAACAACAGTTCAAAAAAAGTAGGCTGATAAATTTGATTCGTCGTCTGGCATGCAGCAATTTGCATCTGGACCTGCGTAAATGCATGAACAAACTCCTCCTTGGAGACAGGAATTCCCTGTACTCTGATTCGTTCCTGCATGCTGACTAAATGCGGAGAGGTGAACATTCCAACTGTGTATCCTGCCTCTGTCAGAATCGCATTGAGATAGGCACAAACGGATCCTTTTCCATTTGTGCCCGCAACATGTATTATTTTACTTTTGCTACCCGGTCTTCCAAGGCGATTAAAAAATGCCTTTGTCTGATCAGTTGTATTTTTTTTTGTAAATTTTGGAATGGAAAGAATATAGTCCTCCAATTCCAAATACTGCTCTTTCTTCCATTTCATGCTGTCAGTTTCTGACTGTCACCGTACCAATCAGCCTTCCATCCTGGTTCGTATATTTCATATAGCAGGTACCGTTGCTTAGGGTATGCTGGTTATTCCCAATACAGACTGTCGTCCCTCTGTAAACAGATCCATCGATTTTAATATAAGCTTTTCTGCCTCGTTCAATCATTTCTTCCACTTTGGCATACTCTTCATTTAATCCTTCGATTTTTCGAAGAAGGTCATTCCTTTTGGCATTCACCTTTTTTAGTTCTTCACTCAATACAGAAACATCGGGGTTTTCACGCATCAGCTTTTTTATCTGGTAGAGCTCTCTTACAAGATTGGCAAGCTCTTCTTTCAGGTACTGTTCCGACTGCTGTAACGACTTCTTCTTCTCCAGCAATTCTGGTTTGCTTCCAACGTGTATCACTGTTTTCACTTCTACTTCGTTTCCAACTGTGGTTGATTCAAAAGACTCTGTTGCATGCGTATATCCGCCAATCAAAAGTCCCTTTTTACCCGTCAGTATGACACTCTTTTCTGCTTCCACAAAGGAGTTCATAATCACATTCGATTTTACGGTTCCAAGTGCTTCTACACTGGCATGCTCAATAAACTCCGCGTAGACATTTCCCTTCGCAAAGATTTTTGCTTTGTTTGCTCCCTGAATTCCTCTCCGTAACACGACATCCCCGCCCGCATAGATTGTGACAGCCTCCACATTTCCATTGATCGTCAGACTCTTAGCCGTTCTGATTACGACGCCCGCTTCTACATTGCCTTTGATCAGAATGTCTCCAAAAAATTCGATTCTCCCATTAACAGAGGTAACATCTCCCTCAATTACATGTGTGGATTCAATCTGAATAACCCCGTTTTTATAATCAATCTTGCCACTCATCATTGCACGATACGTTTCTGGTTCCTCTGGTTTCCGATAAAATCCCCTTCCCTTTAGTGCCGGTAATTCTGCTATCATCTTTTGAGGAATAAATTTCCCCTTTACAGTATAGCCGGCTTTCCCTTTGACAACAGGATGGTAAATGGCGAGAATATCTTCTTTCGAAACATTCTTGAGCACCTGGAAACTGGAATAGTCGACTGAACCATCCACTCGAAAGCGTGGTTCAATCACTGAGTCTGTCTTGAAAAAAAATTCATAATATCCTGGTATCCCTTCTTCAGGCAACGCCCCCTTGGCCACCAGAATTTCACGCTCGTAAACTTCCTTTTTCACCATGGCAGAAAGATTGGAGGAAATCAATCCAACTTTTACTCCATTTTCATTTAAAAGTTCAAGTAACATCTCTTTGGAGTAGTTCTGTTTTTCTTCCGGTGGAGTTAAGTAAAGCCAAGCTTCCATTTCATCTTCGCTGATTCTGACATGGGTCATTTTCTCCTCAACCAAAACAGGCTGATCCGGTAAAAATTCCCAGTTACCCAAAACTTGCAAAATATCATCAATCTGCATCTCATCCAACTGATCCAGTTGATCCAGTTCGACCAGATTCTGGCTGCTTTTCTTTTCCATACGTTCCTCCACACGGGTGAAACAAACGATAGCCCGCTCTTACTGCTGTAATTTATGCAGTCTTTCTATGACCTGTTCTGACATTTTGGAGAAGGACTCAAGCTTCTGCTTTTCTTCCTGTATCTTTTCTTCTGGTGCCTTTGACAAGAATTTCTCATTCTGTAACATACCCTCAGCTCGTTTCATCTCCGAAGCAAGTCTTACTGCTTCTTTTTCCAAACGTTCTATTTCCGCTTTGATATCAACAAGATCTGCAAATGGCATATAAACAGAAACTGCTTTTGTCACAACAGAAACTGCATCCTGTGCAATTCCTTCTGTGGTTTTCTGCAGGATTACTTCTGCTGCACCTGCCAGAGGTTTAAAGAATAGCATTCCCTCTTCAAATATATTTAAGATATCGTCTTCTTCTGAAACAATATAAACGCATGCCTTTCTACCAGGTGACACATTCATCCCTGTTCTGACATTTCGGATTCCCCGAACTGCCTCTTTGATGACCTCAACTGCTTTCTCCTGGGCAACGTAATCATTCTCTGCTTTGGGTAAAGGCCAGTCTGAAACCATAATAGACTCTTCTTTGTTCTGAAGCGTACAGAATATTTCTTCTGTGATAAATGGCATATAAGGATGCAAAAGTTTTAATGCATCAATCAGCACTGTCTTCAAGGTCCATAATGCACTATTTTGTGAAGTCTTCTTATCTGAATTATACAGTCTTGGCTTCACCATTTCAATATACCAGTCGCAAAATTCGTCCCAAATAAAGTCATAAATCTTGCCAACAGCAATTCCTAACTCGAAATGTTCCATATTTTCTGTCACATCCTTGATGAGCTGGTTCATTTTTGAGATAATCCATTTGTCAGCTGATTCAAGTTCTGATTCTTTTGGCGCATTTATTTCTTCTTCTGGCATGTTCATCATAATGAATCTTGACGCATTCCAAATCTTATTTCCAAAGTTCCGGTTTGCTTCTACTCTTTCCAGATAAAAACGCATATCATTCCCAGGTGCATTCCCGGTAATCAAGGTCAGTCTCAACGCATCCGCACCGTACTGTTCGATAATTTTAAGTGGATCAATTCCATTTCCAAGTGACTTCGACATTTTTCTACCCTGGGAATCCCGAATCAGCCCGTGGAAGAGCACTGTATGAAATGGTTTCGCATTCATCTGTTCATATCCCGAGAAAATCATTCGGATGACCCAGAAAAAGATAATGTCATATCCGGTTACTAAAACATCTGTCGGATAGAAATAGTCCAGATCTTCTGTTTTTT
>CANRNK010000093.1 GCA_947631985.1 uncultured Lachnospiraceae bacterium
GTGGTTGCGGTAGACTTTGTTGATTAGGGTAAGTAAAATCAAAAAAATAGTCAGATGTAGTTACGTTTTGTGAATTCAGAAAAACGGTTTTGCCAGAAAAAGTATTTCTTATAAATAACTCATAGTTTTTAAGGATTTCTGCTGTAACTTCTGAGGGCGAAGCATAAGTGCTGTCAATAACCAGATTGTAGTTGTGCTGATCATAATAATTGACCTGATAAAGGTTAAGAAAGCGCTCTTTTTCAAGCTTCGATCTTAACAATACGCCTTCTTCAGCAGTTCTTAGATTTTCATATTGCTCTGCCGACCTGCTTTTATCAGCGAAAATTCTCTTTGCAGATTCAGATACCTTTGTTAACACAAAAATTTTAAAACTATTAGGAATAAAATGCCAAGCCATTCTTGAGTCGAAAACGGTAAAATCTTTTTCCACTCCTAGTTTAGCGCTTCGTTCATCCAGCATTTTATCGATAGACGGGTCTGATTTTGCCAGTTCATTTAACTCAATGACTGATAGCCCTCTGTCTTTTGCAATTTCTCGAAAAAGGGTGCCTGTTCTAACAATTTCAAATCCTGATTTCTCAAGTTCGCCGCAAATACTTGATTTTCCAGAACCCAAATTTCCAGTAATCGTAATATTCATTTTCATACCTCTCAAATTCATTTACTTTCAAAAAATAGATTCCAAATAGAAAGATTCCCATATTGCTTATAATAAGTAATAGGATAAGCCATATCGCGAGGCTTTGTAAAGTAAACTAGCGGTTCATTTCAAAAATACAACAGATTCGGTAGTATAGATTCAGACGCACGCCAACAGGAACAAAGATTTGGTTTGTGCAAGATACATTACGGAATAAAAGCAACCGAAAAGGAGTATTATAAAATGGATAATTTCAAGAAAGCAATGGAAGAAATAAGTGATGATTTTTTTGCAAAAACGGGATTGAGAATGAATGTTGAAACAAGTGCAAATAATTTATCCGTTGCATTTGCCTGTGAGGCACAGCGCCAGGAATCTGCAATGCCTCAGATTCCAGTAATTTCTAAAATTGAAATTACCGACCGGGAAGTATTTAATGGCAAACTGGATGCATTTAGCTCGGATTTCTTTTTTTTCCTAAAAGAGCAGGAAGAAAGTTTTGACCAAAGCCCGTATCCATCCTCATTTGATGGAGAAGAGGAAGTAATTGCGGAAATGCTTCGTAACGCATTATTGGAAGAATCGGAAGGATCTATTTTGCTGGAATGGATTAATACTTCAGAATTAGGAGATAAAATCAGACTTCGTAAGTATCTCACGGAAGGGGTAACCGGCAGGGTCGCGGTGATACAGGATGGGGTTCCGGTAGTAGAGCCAACAGAGGAGTATGTGATTGTTCTTGTGAGAACAGAGCAACTACTTAGCATTGATAATGCTTATCCGATTTAAGAGAGGATCGTGATTGAAAATATGAACTGTGTCATTTGACAGTTCAATCGCAAATTGTTACAATATCTAAATTAGGAGTCACGATAAACTCCAACATTTCCCACGATGGGACAAATTAAACTCCGTATGGACTCAGTAGTCTATGTGGAGTTTTTTGTTTTTACGATTATCTGTTATATATTTTTTTAGAGGAGAAGGAGAAATCTTTATCTTAGCAGGGATGCATTTTAAGTGGTAAAGTTCTTAGTCAGCCCTAGCAGTAAAAACGTAATATAGTAGTGGAAAAAGTCTATACTGAAAAAGCGAAAAATGGATTGACAGAAATTGAAACTGGGTATATTCTAGTAAATACACGAAGCGAGCCTGTATTCTTAAAACTGGTAGAGGTACCAGGAATGGAACGTGATTCCAGAGAATATTGTAATTGTAACTGTAAAGTTAGCACTTACCGTAGGAGGCAAAACAATGGTTGAAACTGCATACCCAGTAATCAATACCAGAGAAACCGGAAGAAGGATTTGTGAGCTAAGAAAAGAAAGAGGCATCACAGTCAGAATGTTATGTGAGTATATGGGATTTACAGAACCCCAGGCAATTTATAAATGGCAGAGAGGAGACAGCCTTCCAACTGTTGACAATCTGTTCGCATTAAGCAGAATATTAGGAACATCCATAGAGGACATCTTGATCGGAGACGACGAGATGTCCTCTCGTTTTTGTTTTTTTATTTACAGATAGGGATATGAATATTAAACTAGCGGTTCACTTTTCAGAAACCAGGAAACTGTTATACTAAATAAAGATAGAACATGAGTGACGTTGATACAGAGGATGCATAGAAGAATGAGGATTCGAAATATGTTTGCCTCTCTTTTTTCGACCATTTTTGAACCTTGAAAAGTAAATAAGCAGTAAAAAATGTCACTTTTATTAGTAAATCAACGATGATAAGACAAGAAAGGTGGAGGCAAAATGGATGCAATTGGAAAGCAACATTCCTTTGACTATTGTATGTATATGATGCTGGCAAGTTACTTTGGAAAAAGTGTCTGTGTCAGTAAAATTCAGGAAGAAAAATTATTTTTGTACTACCGGGAACTAAAACCCCAGGAACAGATAGATATGGAACAACAGTGTATCAGGCTGATTGAAAAAGAAATATCAAAAAAACTACCGGAAAAAGTCTGGGGCTTTCAAGTTGAAGTCCACCTGCGTGGAAATGAGAGAAGCCCAGAAACAGAGATCCAAATCAGATTCAAGAACCATATTTTACAACTATTTACGCAATACCAGAAAAGAAATCCAGAATTAAGATACAGCATGTGGGTGAAAAGGAGACCAAACTATGGACAATAAAAATAAGATATTGGATTATGGAGTCTATAAACTGAGGTGTGTGAAGGAAGGTTCCTATGGGGACGACGATTTAATTTCCTGGACAGAGGGCAAGGAATATGAAATGAAATTTGGGATAGATGGTTACTTGTCTATAAAATCTGATCACGCTATTTTCCATCCATTTTACTCACAAATGGAAAACTTCTTAACCCACTTTATAATTCTTGAGAAGAGCTTATATTAATATAAATTTGTTTTTTTAGATGAGTGATGATGATAAAAAAGTGAATCAAAAGCAGGTAAACTAGCGGTTCACTTTTCAAAGAAGTGAGAACTGATATCATTAAAAGAGAGAAATAAATCAATATAAATTTAAAGAGGGTAAGCAGAATAATAATATGATTTGTCAACAATGGAAGGGTGGAAATCATCATGAAGGGATTATGGATTCCAACAATTGAAATAGAAAGCAGTGCAGGATCTAGGGAGATTACATTATATTCCAGGCATCTGAGCAATAGAACAATTTTTATACAGGGAGAAATCAATGAAGATATGGCAAACGCTGTACTGGTCCAGCTCATGTACTTGCAAAATGAAGGAACAGAAGACATTAACCTGTATATCAATAGCCCAGGTGGGATCGTAACCAGCGGTCTTATGATTTATGATCTGATCCAGTCAATTGAAACACCAGTTAATATGTTTTGTACAGCAATTGCTGGGAGTATGGCTGCAGTCATTCTTGCTGGTGGACAAAAAGGGAGACGATTCATTCTACCACATTCAAAAACTATGATTCA
Organism: uncultured Lachnospiraceae bacterium; assembly: GCA_947631985.1. GTDB lineage: Bacteria > Bacillota > Clostridia > Lachnospirales > Lachnospiraceae > SZUA-378. The sequence goes on from CANRNK010000093.1 coordinate 3,574, forward strand.
TGAACCCTTGTTGGCAAGTGGACTTGGAGGATCGGCAACATCAATTAAAAATATTGCGGATTCGATTCTTGAGACAAGGACGCTGATTAACAATATTTTAGCGAAACACACGGGAAAAACTGTAGAAGAGATCAATGAGGCAACCTCATTCGATCATTTTATGAATGCGGAAGAAAGTGTTCAGTTTGGAATATGCGATGAAATTAGAAACAATATTTTTTCATGAAACGGCAAAGAGCAAGTGAGGGGTAGACATGATTAAAAAAAATGCTTTGATTATCGCGAAAGACCAGTATTATAACATGAATTGCCATGAAACAAAGCTTAATAATAATGTGTTGGTAGTTGGGACTTCGGGAAGTGGTAAAACAAGAGGTATTGTCATTCCAAATCTGCTTCAGGCAAACGGAAGCTATATTATTTCAGATCCGAAAGGAAACCTCTATCAGTCATATCATCGTGATTTGAAAAAGAAAGGATATCGAATTTGCAAACTGGATTTTACAAATCCAGAGAAATCAGATCATTATAACTTCTTTGAATACATTCATTCCTTTCAGGATATTATTAAAATCGCACATATGATTATGGGTGAGAAATTCAATGAGAATTATAAATTTGATCCATTCTGGAATCAGGCGAGTGAACTCTTACTGACAGCTGTCATTGGATATATCTATTATTACTTTCCGAAAAAAGACCGTACCATACGAAGTATTTTTAGCTTAATTGAAGAAGCGAATATAGAGGAAGAAGGATCGATTCGAGGAACGGAGCTGGACAGACGGATGAGGAGAGTAGAAGCATGTGATCCGGATTCTTATGTACATAAGTACTACAAGAAATTCAAAGTGGGAGCATCAAAAACGTTGCAGTCGATACTAATAATGATTACGGCTGCTCTTGGCAGGTTTGATTCTCCGGAAATCAACGAATTTATGAAAGAAGATACCATTCAGATTACAAAAATCGGAAGAGAAAAGACAGCTTTATTTGTAGTAGTAAGTGATACAGACAGATCAATGGATAACTTGGTTAATCTCTTTTTTACACAGGCACTGAATGAACTGTGTCTGTATGCAGATACGAAGTGTAATGATTATAGATTACCCATAGATGTTCGCTTTATCTTGGATGACTTTGCAACAAATTGTAAAATTGATAATTTCGAGAGAATCATATCTTCAATACGTTCAAGAGGGATTTCTACAATGCTTATGATTCAGTCGGAATCACAGCTTGAACATGCTTACGGAAGAGCAGCGGACACCATAATTGGTAACTGTGATACATACGTCTACCTGGGAGGAAATAATCTCAATACAGCGAGAGCAATTTCGCTAAGATGTGATATTCCGCTCAAGAAGATTCTGTATATGCCAGTTAGCACGAACTGGATCTTTCGAAGAGGACAGATGCCAGTTCATGGGGTCAACCTTGAATTGGAAGAATATCTGAAAGAAATACAGTGCGATGAAAGAGAAATACAAGGAGAGAAGACAAATGAATTGTGACATGAAGGATAAACTTGAAGAATTTATTGAACAAAATCTTGAAGAAGAGCCAGTTCATGATTCAGAAGAGTTTAAGCGGATTTTATTAGAAAAAATTCTTCATGCGATGAATACAAAAAATGTGCAGGAGAAAAATGAAAAATACTCAGATGTCATAGTATATCTGTGGGATGAAGTTGGAAGAGACAGCAAGTTTGCGGATTCGGTGGTGTTGGTATTGGCGAAGTTGATTCTGTTTGAAGATTTTACAGTGTTTGGGTGATAGATGGAACAGACTATGAAAATAGCTCCAGAAAACAAATGTATCACAAATTAGATGGGATTCAATAGGAGGGAGCGAAGAAAATTATGACAAATCCGTATTGGCAAGTCTTTTGTGAAGCAAAGTACCAGTCAAGAATCTCCAATGCATTTATTCTGACAGGGAATATCGGTGATTACGCCAAAGACGACAGCTTGTTGATAAATTATATGTATGGCTGGTTAAGTCGAACACTTAAGATGGATGAAATCTATTTATATAATATTAATGCTGAGGGAAGGTCACTTTGCAACAGAAGAAATCATATTCCTTTTGATGAAATAATCGATTTAATGATCAGCGGAGAGAGAAATGATGCATTTATCTTTACCTATCCGGAGTATACAATTCCTTCTGGTGACAATATTCAGGAATCTGAAAAAAAGAGAATTATTGCATTACACACGGCAATGAATTCTGCTGGATTTCTTCGTTCTAAAAAAATCGTATTCTTTATTACAGAGTCAACAACCGGGATTCATCCCATGTTTACGGGAGGCAATTCTAAAATGACTGTATATAATATACCATTGCCCTTTTTAAAAAGAAGATATGATTTTATAACGGAGTGGTGGGAAAAACATCAGTCGGAAAAATATGGGATTACAATGACGGGAATAAATGATACTATTTTAGCAAATTTAACGGCAGGTCTACAGCTCATTACGATAGAAAAAATCCTGTTAACAGCATGTGCTAAACGCTATATAGACAGCAATATGGTTATGGAAACTAAGAAAGAAATCATTCAAAAAGAATATGGAGAAGTGATTGAAGTGTATGAAACTTTTGGATATACACTGAAGCAGTTTGCGGGAAAAGAGGAGATAAAAACATACTTTCGTCAGGTTATAATTAATGCCTTAAAAGAAAATGATCGGTCTATTATTCCAAAAGGAGTTCTATTTATGGGTCCTCCGGGGACTGGAAAAACCTATTTTGCAAAATGCTTGGCTGGGGAGTCCGGAATTAATTTCATAGAGTTCAAGATGTCAAAAATACTGGGTAAATATGTAGGTGAGTCTGAAAAAGCAATGGAAAAGGCGTTGTCTGTGATGAGAGCATTGGCACCAGTTGGAATCTTTATTGATGAAATTGATCAGATTATGGCAAGGAGCCAGGGAATGAATGATGGAGGATCCCGAGTAAATGCCAATCTGTTCAGCATGTTACTCGCAGAAATGTCAAAAAATGAAAATCGTGGTCGCATCATATGGATCGCTGCAACAAATTACCCAAACAATGTTGATGAAGCATTAAAAAGAAGCGGAAGATTTGATAAGAAAATCCCTTTTTTTGCACCTACAGAAAAAGAAAGAGAATTGGTATTCAAATTTCACATTGAAGAAACTGGACTAAAGGCTACTAGTGACGTGGATTTAAAAAAACTTGCACAAAGGACAGAAGGCTATACACAGGCAGAAATTGAAGGGATTGTCGTCAAAGCACTTGAATTTGCAAAAAGGAATAAGTGTAATGTAATATCCCAGGAAGATTTAGTGAAAGCATGCATTGCAATGCTTTCGAATCAGAATATAAAAATAAAAGATATGGAGGATTTGGCTTTGATAGAATGCAATGACTTAGAATTCATCCCATATATTTATAGAGAAAGGAGAAGAGACCTTTTGAAAAACAGCGTTGAAACGCAGAGTCATATAGGTCATAATGTATTTAATTAGATACATAGTAAGATATATAAAATGTGCTTTCGTTAAAGGAAAATATGAATGAGTTGTAATTGGATTTATTGAAGAGAAGAGGGGCGTCTAAAATGAGGAGTAGTAATGAAATTCCAGAAGATATTTTGAGAGAAGTAGATAAAATTATAGATCGTGAGTTGGAGGGGAGAAGCGGAATGGGACTTTGTCATATAGCTTGGCAAAGGAAAAAAGATCTTCTGGCTGAACGTGGATATCACTGGCTGTCACCAAAAGAAGAAAATAAAAATACTATTTTTGATTAAGCAGGGTGAAACTGAATGAAGAAAAATATGCAAATGCATGTACTTTGTATTGAAGACAATGTATTCAAATTTGATGATATCAGGAAAGCCTTAAGCTGGAACATGATAGAAGATGTAACACATGCAAAAGATGCAGATGAAGGATTACGAATGATTCATGAGTCTGTTGAGAACGCATATCTTTATGATATCGTTGTACTAGATATGGAATTTCCTATTAATGGAGTGCTTCACCCAGAAGCAGGGCTCAAAATGATAGATGAGTTTCAAAAACTAGACTATAAAACCAATATCATTATTTGTTCTTCGGTTCGTTATGCTGTAAAAGAGATTGCAGGTAATATTTTCTACAATAAAGCAAGAGATCTTAATTTTGATTTTAGAGATGTGATTAATAGGTTAGACTGAAAGATGGATTCAGATGGTGTAATTAATTGATATATAAATACCGTAATGTTTTTCATAAAGTACGCAATAAAAATGAAAAGAACTAGAAAATAGAAGCTATTAAAAGAATAGTATGAGGAAAAAGTCCAGAGCGTTCAAGTTGAAGTCCACTTGCGTGGAAATGCCAGAAGCCCAGAAACAGAGATCAAAATCAGATTCAAGAACCATATTTTACAACTATTTACGGAGTACCAGAAAAAAATCCTGAATTAAGATATAGAATGTGGGCGAAAATGAGATCAAACTATGAACAATAAAAATAAGATATTGGATTATGGCATCTATAAATTGAAGTGTGTGAAGGATTGTTCTTATCTATAATATCTGATCACGCAATTTCCCACCCATATTATTCGCAAATGGAAGAATTTTTAACTTACTTTATTATTATTGAGAAGAGCTTATATTAATATAAATTTGTTTTTGTTGATAAGTGAAGGAGAAAAGGTGTGTGTCAATTTTAAATATGAGAAATAATAATGGTAAAAGTAAAATGGAGGTGATAGAATTAACGTAGTTTTTAACAAAGGCTAAAGGATGGAAATTCAGAGGTTGACAAAGAAATATAATTTGTGTGGACTCGATGAAAATGATGTGGAAATAGTTTCTAATTTTATTGAGAGAGGAAGCTAGTCGCAGCAATGGAATTGATTTTGAATTTTCCTAATACAAAAACGATTTTTGCCTGTTTTTCATGGTGAACAGTGAACTGCATTGGAAAAGAACGGGGACAGAAATCATTCGAAAGTGCTTGTCTTATTTGAGAAAACTGGCGTAGAGAATGTGCAAGAGTTTTATACGATTGTGGTATTAAAAATGAAGATATAATTTCGAAAAAATCGGGTAAAGGATGGATTGAACATGTTTATTAATTTTTCTAATCATGTTTCTGAAAAATGGAGTGACAAACAATTGGAAGAGGCAAGGAAATACGGTAAGTTAGTAGATATCCCATTTCCGCATGTTGACCCATACTGTACAAATGAACAGATAAATGAAATGGTGGACAATTATTATAATCAGATTATGAAATACGATAATCCTGTCGTTATGCTGCAGGGAGAATTTGTTTTGTCATATAGACTTATCAACAAACTGAAAGCGTCGGGGGTCAAGGTTGTTGCAGGTTGTAGTGAGCGCCGCACAATAGAATATGTTGAAGAAGACAGTATGACAACCAGAAAGAGCGAATTCGAGTTTGTGATGTTTAAGGAGTTTTAAATATGAATACAAATGAGATAATGCACATTAACGGACGTTACAGGAAACAGGATTGCGAACCTATAGATAATTCTCATGTGATGATTCGTATTAAGACGGGAAAAGATATCAGACGTGTTCAGGTGGTATATAATGATCCATATATCAGAATAGATATGGAGGATGGGTTGTATTGGCCGTATCACACGGCTAACATGATTCGGAGCGGAGATACCTACCACAATTATTTCTTTACCGTGATTCTTCCTTGTGAATTACATAGACTAAAATACTATTTTCTTGTGTATGATGAGGATGATTGTGTCCAGTACAGCGAAAGTGGATTTACTTCCAATTACAGACACGATGATTTGGCGATGTTTTTTGTCCCGTATATTTCAAAAAGTAATGTATTTAACCCGCCGGTATGGGTTCAAAATACTATCTGGTATCAGATTATGCCTATACGATTCAATAAGGATCTGAGGGGTGTAATAAATAAGTTGGAATATCTTAGGAAATTAGGAATTAATGGCATCTATCTTAATCCTATTTATTATGCGCACTCCTATCACAAATATGATGTGATTGACTATACGTTGGTTGATCCGGAGCTTGGTACGGAGACGGATATGAAGGAGCTTTGTGCAAAAGCTCATGAGTTGGACATGAAAGTAATGTTGGATATTTCCTTTACGCATTGTAGCGACAAAAATTTTATGTTCCAAGACGTTATAAAGCAACGCGA
>CANRNK010000094.1 GCA_947631985.1 uncultured Lachnospiraceae bacterium
TAAGAAAGAATGAGGTAGATCGAATGAAAGAGATTTTTGAACAGTATGGGTCAGTAATTATTGCGGCGGTGGCAATTAGTGCATTGGTAGCAATTATTGTAATGCTTTTAGCAACAGACGGAGTAGTAGCGAATTCCTTTAAGAACCTGATCGACAGCTTCTTTAACAGAGCAGCTGGAACCATTACAGGTTAATGGTTGGAATCAAGTAAAGACAGAATCATAGAAAGAGGGGATAGTCTCCCCTCTTGGAAAGGAGTTATATGGAACGAAGTACAAAGTGGGAGCTTGTGCCCGCACATTTTGGACCCTTATGGTCATATATCGAGGATGATGAAATCACGGATATTGACTTTAACGGTACGGATCTATGGATTACCAATACCGCAAATGAACGAAAGAAAGTGGAGGAACATGGCGTTACCAAGGAATTTATCGAAAAGTTCAGCCATTATATTGCTAATAACGTAAGTAAGCCTTTTAACAAGGTGGAAAATCTGTTAGAGGCAGATACCGATACCCTACGCATCAGTATTGTCCATGAGTCTTCAGCGATTTCAGGAAGATCGGTTTGCATCAGAAAGACCCTTCCGACCGTTCGTATGACAAGAGAAAGCATGATTACAGATGGATATTGTACCAAGGGAATTTTAGAACTTTTGACAAATTGCGTGAAAGCACGTATGAATTTTGTATTCTGTGGGGAACCAGGTGTGGGAAAGACGGAAGGAATTAAGTTCTTTTCACAGTATATCCCTGCAAACGAAAGAGTCATTACCATTGAAGATACGCCAGAGCTTCATTACAGAGAAATCAATCCAGAAAAGGATTGTGTGGAATTGATGGTATCAGATGGGTTTGGTTATACAAAGGCGATTAAGACGAGTCTTAGACAAAACCCAAAGTGGCTTATGTTATCAGAAGCTCGTTCTGTGGAAGTAAAATATCTACTTGAGAGCTTATCTACAGGAATTCGCGGATTCACCACAATTCATACAGATGATGTAAGAAAGATACCAGATCGTATTTTAAATATGTTGGCAAGCCGAACAGATGCAGATCGAATGGAGAATGATATTTTCATGTTCATTGATGTAGGTATTTTAATCCGTAAGAAACAGATGGAAGATGGCAAAATCAGAAGATACATTGATCAGATTTGCTTCTTTTATCGAAAGGACGGATGCAATATTACGTTTCCGGTGGTATTAAATGGAGAACTGGCAGAGAAGAACCTTCCAGAACCAGTCCTTGAGAAATTTGAACGAATGGGCATTACACCATTTTCGGAGGAAGGAGGTAGTGAGGATTGAAGAAAGAATGCGGAAAGAAGAAAAAAAGTTTTCTCAGATTTTTGCGATATAAGAATCTGACACAGGAGCTTGCAAGGTATGGATATGAGTTTACACCTAAGAAAGCAATGATTTCCTATGGAATGATTGTGCTTCTGGCAGCTATCTTTGGACTGTTGTATAAGTTGCAGTTATCTTATATTGCGGCAATCGGAATTATTGGGGTGGTGTTCTCGCCGCTGGTTCTGATTCAGACCATGAAAGGGAAGTATCACACGACCATGCTTTCTATAGCAAATAATTATATGGAACAGTTCTTATATTCCTTTAAGAGAAACAAAACGATACTGAATGCACTGACAGAGACGGCAACAATTTTTGATGAAGGAGAGTTTCATGAGATACTGATTCAGGCAATCGAACACATTCAGTATGCCACAGATAGCGAAGATCCAGAAGAGGAAGCACTTGCTATGATTGGAGAGTTCTTTCATTGTGAAAGAGTCGATGCCGTTCATTCCTTTGTAATGGGTGCACAGAGACGTGGTGGAGATGCAGGTGGCAGTATTGCATTGCTTTCTAAGAACAGAGCCATGTGGGCAGAGCGCATTATCAATCTGCAAAAGGAATTTCAAATAGTTAAGCGAAATATCATGATTGCATTGGTGGCAACGTTGCTGATTTGTATTCTTCCTCTCTATTTGTTAGGAGGAGATTTGGATATCAGTGCGATACCTTTATGCCAGATATCAGCGGTGATATTGATTGGTATCTGTATGCTCATCTATGTAAAAGCAGATAAGAAGTTGTGTAGAAGCTGGATTGAGAAGGAAACGGACAGTTCAGGAATGGATCGAAAATATCTTCAGGTAAGGGATTATGATGAAGCTAATGAAGCCAAAAGCAGTCAGAAGATGGCGGTCATTCCAGCAATCCTTTTTATCGGTGCATTTGTGTATTTACAAAATATTGCTGTCCTGATAGCTGGGATTGTAGTTGTACTGTTTTTCTTAAATCAGCATAAAGTCGGTCATAATCTTGCCAAGAAAAAGGTAGCTAGGGAGATTGAAAAGCAGTTTCCTAACTGGTTGATGGAGGTAGCATTACTGTTACAGACCGATAATGTGCAGATGGCAATCCGTAAATCCATGGACAGTGCACCAGAGGTTTTGATTCATGCATTGGATGAGTTGATTTTGGAATTGGAAGATAATCCAAATGCAATTGAACCATATCACAGGTTTTTAAAGGATTATAGAAACCCGGATGTGCAGTCAGCAATGAAAATGCTTTATGCATTATCCAGTGGAAATGCAGGGGATGTCACCAAGCAGGTAGAAGAACTTATAGACCGCAATAATGCGATGATGGATAAGGCAGAGAAGTTGACGCAGGAAGATAAGATTGCAGGGATGAAGATCTATATTCTGTTACCGTCACTACTTGCTTCTTTTAAGTTGATGGTGGATATGGCACTGCTTTTGGTGGTATTCCTTCAGAACCTGACGTTTGGAATGTAGGAGGGAAAAGAATGAGCACAACAATTAAGACCTATGTGGGAATTTTTATCCTTCTGTTATCCGTATTTACGATGGCTGGAGTTATGTCTGCTTGTATTGACGCAAACAATGCGAGGGATTTTCATGCTTCTGTAGTAGCAGAAATCGAGGATTCTAATTTTGCACCAAGTGTGATCAATGCGTGCAAGACGCAGGCAGCAAATGCAGGGTATGAGCTTTTGATTGACGAGAGTAGTATTGTAAAAGACGAAGACGGAAAACCGACTTTGATGGAAGTGATTCTGAAATACAACTATCATGTGGACTTCTTAGGAGTCATCAGTACCCAGCAGATTCGAGCATTTGCAAGATAAGGAGGATTTTATGAAGTTGATTATAGAACAATTTGGAAGTGGCATTATTTATGCCATTGCAGGAAGTGGAATGGCAGCTATACTGATTGGATTTTTAAGGGTGATCAGCAGTTGAGGAGGATTGAATGAAGGAGATTTTTGAAGAGTATGGAGAGTTTATCATTGAAGCAGTTAGTGGTGGACTCTTCCTTGGAATACTGGCATATTTCTTTCTAGGTACGCCTATGACAACCATGATTCATCTTTTCATTACCAGTGTGTTAGGAGGTGGTGCTTAGATGAAAGAGATATTCCATGAGTTTGGAACTGCAATCATTGCCATTGTTACTGCTGTCTTGATACTGGGAGTTTTATTTGGAATCTCGATATCAGGAAAAACAGGAATATTAAAGATTGCAGGAGTATCAGTGGAAAAAGAAGAAATAGATTTTACTTCTTATCATGACTTTGATTCTGTAGTCACGTGGCATAACAGGACGAAGCCGGTCGCAGCATACACTGCATCCTATGGCAGGTTCTTTGCTTTAAGTAGTACCAGTTTTCTTTCCAAGTATTATGCTAAGGATATGGAAGGAACGATTTATCCAATGGATAAGGTCATCCTTGCAAAGTTGTTTACAAATACCATGTTTGGTAAAGTGTTAGATATCAGAAGAGCCGATGGAACAAGTGTTATGAGTGCCTATTCCGCTACGGATGGAAGTATCCGTTTTCCAAGTGCAGGGGTGTATGTAGTCTATTTTCAGATCAGGGACAGAGAAAACCTGACCAGTGTCTGGAAGATACCGATTGCCGTGGACGAGAGGAGGAGCTAGGGATGAAGAATGTGTTTTTAGGCTTTGGAATTACCATCTGTGCGATTATATCGATTGTTATAGTAATGACCCTGTGTGGAACGAATATGAGGCAGAACGAGTTAAATCGTGCAGTAGACAGTGCTTTACAGGAGACCGTGGAGAACCAGTTTGATAGTAAGACTTATTCCGTGAGCAGTAATGATGAGTTCATTGCAGATTTTATGGAAGCCTTATTGGTGCAGATCAATTCGGATTGTGGCATAAAGGTCAATGTATTAGATGTCGATTATCAAAAAGGGCTCTTATCTGTGGAAGTCATAGAGAAATATAAACATCCAATTGGAACGGAAGGTCAGGTGTCTGTAAAGAGAACCGTAATAATGGAACAATACACAGTTCCAGTTAGTTAAGGAGGAGAAAAATGAAAGAGAAGATGAAGAGATTTTTAAGAAAGCATTGGAAGCCATTCATAGGTATGTTTACTATAGTAGTATTAGCTGCTGGAATATTGATTGTTTCTAATTTGGGTTCATATCAGAATCTGGTGAAAACTTTCTCTGAAACTAGAAGCAATGGAATTACTAGTGAAGATGAAGTGAAACCGACAGAAGCTCCTTTGGTAGAAGAAACGCCTCAAGTAGAAGATACAAAAGAACCGACAAAGGAATCAGCGGAAATCTCTAAAGAGAATACAAATGTTACGACAACACCGACGGTGGAAACCGGGAATTCAGAAACAGAGAAGCCTAGTGTAACGAAGAAAGCAGAGACGAAATCAGAGGAAGAAACCACATCAGTTATAAAACCAACAGAAAAACCAGCTTCTCAAGTGGAACCTACTGCAACAGTAGCACCGATGACAGAAACAAAGTATGTTCCAATATCAGAAGGCTGGAAAGCGGAGGCGTCTGCAAAGGGAGATATTACTTCTGCACAGAAGGCAGATCTTGATTCGATGATTCAGTCTTGGAAATCAGGCGCTCTTACGGATGCAGAGCTAAAAAATAAAATCATCAGTTATCTGGAGGAGCAAAAGATTGACTATATGGAAGTTAGTGTTACTAGTAAAGGATATGCACTATTTGATGAGGTTCCAGAAATTGATTTAAGAGATGGTGGTAATCTGTATTCTTTTGTAGGCACTTATAGTACTGGAAAACAGAATCCAGATAGAACCAACAAGACGGTATGTTATAACTGGTCAGCATTTGTATTTTAGAGGAAGGAAGAATTGAATATGAAGAAATCATGGAAAACAGGCTTACTCAGTCTGTTTTTCTTATTGTCCGTAATTGGATTTACAGCTCTTGTTCCTCCACAAGAGGCGCATGCAGCTACCTTTGACAATGCAGTTACCTTTTATAATACGTATGGGTCACAGATTGTTTTTAAGGATGGATACTTTTACTACGCGACAAGAGGAAAACAGGCAACCATTAATGTAAGCACAACTCACTGGGGAACGATTGGTTATCGAATGAGAGTCACAACATCCACACAGTCAGCTTATATTTATTTTAATCTCTCTGGATATACAGTAGAAACTGTTAATGAAGTGGCCGCTGGTGGATATATTTATGATCTATGTAGAATTAATCTTAGTTATGTAAAATCCAAACTTGCACAGACAAACCGAACTGCATACAATGAATTCATTATTAATGGTGGATATATCGTGGTTGATAGCTGTATGATTACCATCAAGATTGATAAGTATGGAAATCGTACAAACAGCGGTTCTATGGACGATTATGGAAACTTTTATGGCAGGGTATACACAGACTATAACGGTATCGCAAATGCAGCTCCTTGGAGTAACCCAAGCTCGTTACACAGTTATTTTAATATGAGTATTAATTATGTAACGGAGCTTAAATCAAGGCAGATTGTGTATGTAAGATATCAAGAATCAGATGGAGGCTATGGAGGTTATAGTATTGTCATCAACAAAGATTATGTATATGGAGAAACGGTTTCGTGGTCAAGAGGTGCTGACTCCTGTTATGAGGCTGCAAGTATTTCTTACACAGCAAAGCAGGATAAGACTTCCTATGTATCGGTTAACCGTAAGCAATATATACAGAATGTCTATGTAAAATACCAGGATGCGTATGGAAATTTCAATAGTGACTGGACGCTTTCCAGGAGCCAGAACCTGTATTATGGAGCAAGCTTTGAATGGTCTTATTATGGAGATGTCTGTTACAATGCGGCAAGTGTTAGTAAGTACACAGTGACTGGAGCAAAGAATCATTATATCTATATCTCAAGAAAGCAATATTCCGTAAGTGTCAGTGCCGGGATAGGAATCAGTAGTGTTTCGGGCAGTGGAAGTTATTATTATGGAGCCAATTGTACGGTTGATGCAGTAGTCAAGACTGGATACACATGGAAGAACTGGAGTGGAACGTATACGTTTACCAGCAAAAACTATACCTTTTCTGTATCAGGAAATGTTTCGTTGACAGCAAATGCAGAGGCGAACACCTATTATATTGTGTTTCATCCGAATGGCGGTAGTGGGTCAATGACTACGTTGACTTGTAAGTATGACCAAACATATACTCTGCCAACAATGAGTTTTGCATATCCGTCCCACCCCTGTAAGTATCTTGGCTGGAATACAGATGCCAATTCTTATTATACGACCTATGCAGAAAAACAGCAGATTCGTAATCTTGCCAGCGTGAATGGATATACCTTTCACTTTTATGCTATCTGGGACTATGCACCAGATCTGACTTGCACAGATCGGTATTTTACTTTGTATGAAGCGCAGACAGGAGTGATTACGGAGACAGAGTTGCTTCGGACTGTAACATCAACAGACCGAGAGGATGGAACAACTCAGATCCGGGTTAAGAACTATTCTACAAACACATTTACAAGCTTAGCTAGTTCTGGTGTGATTACGATAACATATACCACGACAGACAGTAGAAATAATATAACGGAAAAGCAGGCGAAGGTAACGATTGTAGATACAGGTGCAACCAAAGAAGGTCCGATGGATTTTGATGGAAAGAAGCAGTATGTAAGATTTATTGCGGCTGATTATTACCAGAAAGATTATGCCAATGGGGGATTAGAGCCAACTTCAAAGTGGAGAAGTGATGTGACATATCGGAATACTTTGATGGCGGCAATGAACAACGTGAAAGGGGAAGATGGGAATTGGTCGCATGTTGTGAAGAGTTATGAGTTTTCTAAGGAGGATATTGATCAGGTAAAGCAGTATGTGAAGAACAATGGGATGGGGAATTCAAAAAGTGGAAATGCTTTATCCAGATTCACTATTCAGAGTTTAATTGACTAGAGTAACATTTTATTGAAGCTGCTAAAATAAGTAAATTCTCCAAATAGTGTTCTGAAGTTAAGAATACTATTTGGTTAATAAGAAATGTAGTGGTATAATATAAGCAGTTTTCTGACAATTATTTATGGTATATCAAAAGGTTTTAGGAATTGTGTTAATGGTGAGTTCAGAAGAACGAAAAATATATAATCAAGATAATTCGCGAAATTTACAAGCACTTTTATAAGGAGCAATAACTTATGTCGACACAAAGGAAAGATATTTTTACTTGTGTACTTCATCAGTATGTGACTAATAATATGCATAAAGGAGAAACGGGAAATGAAAGATAACAAAATGAAAATTGAACAAAGGTTGCAGAACATGAAGAAGTTCTACATAAAAGCAGGTGAAATGATTGATAAGTTGCCTGATGCAATTCCGGAAAAAACTAGAACTTTACTTAAAGATACCATTCTTGGTGACAAAGATCTCAAAAATCTGATGGAGGGAATAGATTCACATAGACCTCCAAGAATATTCTTGATAGGAAGAACTGGTGTAGGTAAAAGCAGCCTAATCAATGCTTTGTGTGGTTCATATGTTGCTAATGTAAGTGATACTAGGAGTTGTACTGAAAATGCCAAAATATTTGAATGCAAAGATAAAGACAGAGTATTAATGGAAATTCTTGATACAAGAGGAATAGCTGAGTCTGAAAGTTTAGACAACACAATTACTGCAGAAGAAATGCTTATTAATCAAATCAACGAATTTTCACCTGATGTCGCAATTTTAATGTTAAATTGTACTCATCGTGATGATGTAAATTCGGATGTTCAATTTCTTAAAAAGGTTACGAAAACATATTCAGAAATTAATAAATTGAAACTCCCTGTTGTTGTAGTTGTAAACAAATGTGATGAAATGGCTCCGACTCGATACAAGAATCCTGTAGAATATCCTGAGATTAAAGTCAACAAAATTAATGAAGTCGTTCAATACTATAAAGGTATTATAATGAAGAATGGTTTAAAGATAGATAATATTATTGCGGTTTCTTCATTGATAGACTGGCAGACTCCAGATGGAATGGAAATTGATGTAGAAAATATTGATAATCTTCCTCAATATGATATTGATAATTTGCAAATAGCTTTTGATGGCAGATATAGAATTGAGGAATTACTTGATATATTGGAAGAAGCCATCCTTGATTTTGAGGCGCAGATGGGATTGAGGATGGCTTCTCGACTAAATGAAGTTGTAGATAGACTTGCAAAACATCTGATCAAAATCTTTTCTGGAATATCTGCAACAGTTGCATTGACACCTATACCAGTATCAGATATATATATTCTACTCATAATTCAGTCAGTATTAGTGTCTTTAATAGCTTCACTAAGTGGAAGAGATATTTCGCTTGAAACTTCTAAAGAATTTATTTTTAGTATGGGTGGAATTGCTGGAGCGGGATACGTATTTAGACTTGTGGCACAACAGGCGACAAAATTTTTAAATGCTGTTTGGCCGGGATCTGGTTCAGCAGTAAGTTCTGCAATTGCAGCATCTGGAACTCTTGCAATTGGAAAAGCTGCGATTGCATATTATTTAGATGATAAGACAATGGACGAAGCAAAAAGGAAGTTTGAAGAGGCAAAGAAGGAAAACCAGGAAACTTAAGTATATTTAATTATCGTTCAACAATATTGAAATGATAAAGTAGTCTTCAGGAGAAAGAATTTTCATTAAATAAATAATATATCTAAAACCCAACAGAAGCCGAGGAGAAATCCCCGGCTTTTGCTTTGCCCAGACAATTTCAAATTCCGTTAAGGAGGAAAGGAGGTAGTTATGACAAACATACGATTATGCCAGAAGGTTCCACCTTAACGTGGAATCCAATGCAATAATAACTTAATACACATGAAATGTAACTTAGGAGATGTGAGCCAAAAACCCATATCTTCTTATTTTTTGCCCAGAAGGAGGTCACAATGTTGAATAAAGTAAAAGTGAGCACTATTCCGTTACAGAACGGAGAATGTGCCGTAGAGATTGTAATTACAATCGGAACAGAACAGCCAAAGAAGGCACAGCTAGAGTCACCAATTTATGCAGAAACACTTGAAGCACTGGCGGAAACGTGGATGGACAAGGATCAAAGTAACCATGACAACGATGAGGATGAAGGATTCCTCTATGACAATTTAGATTAAGGAGAAAGATTATATGATGAATTATGAGATTTTTAAGGAAGTAGTAGCAGAGAAATTTCTGGATTATCTGCCAGAGCAGTATCAG
>CANRNK010000095.1 GCA_947631985.1 uncultured Lachnospiraceae bacterium
ACGTGTGGTAGGGTATAGATCAAGCTTCTCAACATATACAACATTCATTCCATCCAGAATCCCTAAATGGGCGGCCAAATTCAACCCTTCCCGTAGAGTGGCAAGGACAGGTTTGGATTCGGTCTGCAATTCCAGCCGGTTGATGTGATTGCTGGCAGTTTCTATTAGCTTGATACCAATCCGATAGCAGTTATTGCTATCCTTTTCGACATAGTGCCGTTCATGAAGGGTGTGCAAAAGCCGGTATACAGTTGACTTGCTGATTCCTGATTCCGTTACGATTTCGGTTAAGGACATAGGGTGATCCGAGACGGCAAGTATTTCAATGATATCAAAAACACGGTTTATAACTCTGATAGTATCATTCACGGGAAAGTTCTCCTTTCTAGGAGAGAGAATTACCTTGTGACATCTTACTAGTCTGATTATAGAAGATAGAATTCTTTTAGGCAAGATGCCAATAAACTGAAAAAAGGAATTTGAAAACAAAATTGCTGATTTTAGAGTATGATGGTATAATTTAAAAGATTAAATACAGATTTGGAGGGTGTACGAATGAGACTGACTTTTTTGGGAGCCGATCATGAAGTAACCGGAAGCTGTCATTATATTGAGGCCTGCGGAAAAAGGATTTTGGTTGATTTTGGTATGGAACAAGGTCCTGATATGTACGAGAACAAGACTTTACCCATCCCGGCAGCGACAATTGACTATGTATTACTGACCCATGCACATATTGATCACTCGGGAATGCTACCTCTTTTATATGCGCAGGGCTTTCGTGGGAAGATTATGACAACCAGACCAACTGCTGATTTGTGCAGCATTATGCTTCGAGATAGCGCACATATCCAGATGCATGAAGCGGAATGGAAGAACTGGAAGGCAGTCAGATCGGGGAAACCAATCGTAGAACCGATGTATAAAATGGAAGACGCAGATGGTGCCATCAGACAGATCGTACCTTGTGAGTACAAAAAGAAAATTGTTTTAAGTGAAGGAGTAGAGGTTCGCTTTACAGATATTGGACATCTGTTAGGATCAGCGAGTATTGAAGTCTGGCTGACAGAGAATCATGTCACCAAGAAAATAGTGTTTTCGGGAGATATAGGCAATAAGAATCAGCCACTTTTAAAGGATCCAGCCCATACCGCCAGTGCAGATTATGTTGTAATGGAATCTACCTATGGGGACCGGATTCATTCGGCTGAAAGGCCAGATTATATAAGGGAGCTGGCGAGGATTATCCAGGAAACCTTTGACAGAGGGGGAAACCTTGTCATTCCTTCCTTTGCAGTTGGAAGAACGCAGGAGATTTTATATTTTATCAGAAAAATAAAGGCTGACGGATTGGTCTCGGGATATGGGAACTTCCCAGTCTATGTGGATAGCCCGCTGGCAGTTGAGGCGACAGGGATTTTCCAGAAGAATGTTTCGGAATGTTTTGATGAAGAAGCAATGGCACTTGTTCACAAAGGAATTAATCCGATTTCCTTTCCGGGATTAAAACTTTCTATTACCAGTGATGAGTCGAAGGAAATTAATGGAGAAGAGACACCGAAGGTAATTATTTCAGCTTCAGGTATGTGTGAAGCCGGAAGAATCAGACATCATCTAAAGCACAATCTTTGGAGAACGGATAGTAC
This sequence comes from uncultured Lachnospiraceae bacterium, assembly GCA_947631985.1. GTDB lineage: Bacteria > Bacillota > Clostridia > Lachnospirales > Lachnospiraceae > SZUA-378. Next base: position 1,647 of record CANRNK010000095.1, read on the forward strand.
GATTCTCTTTGTAGGATATCAGGCTGTAAATACGCTGGGACGAATTATCTTAGATGGTGCCAAAGAAGTGAAGTTGTTTGGTGAAATGATTGAAATCAGGGCAAATATCATTCGATTAGAGGGTATGAGCGGACATGCAGATAAAAATGGATTGTTGGAATGGATCAATGCATTTGAAAAGCACCCAGAGCGTGTCTTTGTTGTACATGGAGAAGAAAGTGTTGCAGATAGTTTTGTATCCTGCCTTGAGACAGAGTATCATTATTCGGCATATGCACCTTATAGTGGGACGAGCTTTGACCTGCTCACCAATGAGATTGTAACAGAAGCAGAGCCAGTTGTTCTGAAAAAGAGAGCAAGAATTGTTACGGATGCTTATACGAGATTACTCGCAGCTGGACAGAGACTGCTTGCCCTCATTCGGAAAAATGAAGGAATCAGCAATAAGGATGCCGGAAAATTCGCAGACCAGATTAACTCTTTGTGCGAGAAATGGGAACGATAAAGAGAAAGGTGGATTAGAGATGAGTTACGCAGATCAGATTTTTATTGAGATGTGCAAAAATATACTTCAAAATGGAACGAGTACAGAAGGAGAAAAGGTACGTCCAAAATGGGAAGATGGTACACCTGCCTACACACTGAAGTTGTTTGGTGTAGTGAACAGATATGATCTGTCAAAAGAATTCCCAATCATAACGCTTCGAAGAACTGCTTTGAAGAGTGCGGTAGATGAGATGCTTTGGATCTGGCAGGCTAAGTCGAATAATATCAATGACCTGCATAGTAACATCTGGGATAGCTGGGCTGATGAGAGTGGATCGATTGGAAAAGCTTATGGTTATCAGATGGGGGCCAAGCATCAATATCGCGAAGGCATGATGGACCAGGTGGACAGGGTGCTCTATGATTTAAAGCAGAATCCCTTCAGCAGACGCATCATGACCAACCTGTATGTACACCAGGATCTACATGAGATGAACCTGTATCCTTGCGCCTATAGTATGACTTTTAACGTAACACAGAAAAAGGGAGAGGACAGGCTGACGCTGAATGCCATCCTGAACCAGCGTTCCCAGGATGTCCTGGCAGCGAATAACTGGAATGTTGTGCAGTATGCAGTTCTATTACATATGATAGCACAGAGTGTAAATATGAACGTGGGAGAACTGGTGCATGTAATCGCAGACGCTCATATTTATGACAGACATATCCCAATTATTGAAGAACTGATTGCAAGAACACCATATGAGGCGCCAAAGTTTCATCTTAATCCTGAGATTCATGATTTTTATCAGTTTACCAGAGAGGACGTCAGTGTGGAAAATTATCGGACCGGCGAACAGATTACGAAGATACCAATTGCAATCTGAAATAAAACAAGAAGCAGTAAGAGAGGCAAAAAATAATGAATTTAATCGTAGCAGTCGATAAAAACTGGGCAATTGGAATGTCCAACAAATTATTAGTGACGATTCCAAACGACCAAAAACACTTTCGGGAAGAGACACTTGGAAAAGTAGTGGTACTTGGAAGAAAGACGCTTGCCACATTTCCAGGCGGTCTTCCCCTGCAAGGAAGAACAAATATCATTCTTACGACCAATCCGGATTTTAAGGCGAAGGACGCAATCATAGTTCACTCCGAGGAAGAACTCTTAGAAGAGTTGAAACAGTACAAAAAGGAAGAAATCTATATCATCGGTGGTGACAGTGTGTATCATATGATGCTGCCATATTGTGACACCGCACATATCACAAAAATTGACCATGCATACGAAGCAGATACCTTTTTCCCTAATCTGGATGAAGATCCGCAGTGGCAGATTACTGCCGACAGTGAAGAGCAAACCTATTTCGACCTGGAATATGTGTTTTTAAGGTATGAAAGAAAGAAGTAATATAGTTCAGATGGAAGAATGAGATTACTAAAAAATATTATGTTGTTTGAGCTACTCGTGATAGACTTTGCAGATCGAGAGCCAACCACCATAATATTTTTTTGAGAATATTGTCTTACATTAGATTTCTTTTTTTTCTTGTATCCGCGAATGTGTTGCCTGATTGGTGTGAGATGTCAGAGAATAATAATTTGCTAGCAAAAAGTTTGATTTTTTGATAAAATGTATCAATTATGTTTATTAGATTATGATTTACATAGGATAAGGATAGAAATCGAAAATGGAGGAAAAAATGGAAGGTTGGATATTAGAAATTCCGAAGTGGAAGGGACAGATGTTCTTTACAAGTGATATGGTGTTGTTACTTATGATGTTAGGAATAATGCTATCGGGAATTGTACTCTGTTTTTTGGGATATCAGTACTTTCAGACAATTATCTTGAGTATGACAGGTTGTGCCAGTGGAATTCTGGGGATTAGCCTGGCAGAAGAACTTCTTGTTGAAAGCATATATAAAATGATTTTCTTTGTGATGTTTACTTTCTTTGGCGTATTTTGCTTGTATTTTGTTACTAGCCTTGTAAGGAATGTGCTGAGAAAATTGAAAATATATAATAGTCTGATGAATAAATTGTATCTTATATCACCATTACTTGGCTCAATTATGGTTATGTTTCTTATTTATTTTTACGTATACCATAATCTGATTATTGCAATGGGCATATTTTTGATATTTTTTATCTTTGGATTCTTATATAGCAAAAAACGGGTGGCTTCAAGAAAACCATTTTATTCTTATGATGACTTATGTCAACTAAAACCGCTGAAGGATGTGAAAAAAAATGCTTGATGTTTTTCGCAAGGAATTAAAATATGTACTCTCTTTTGAAGAGATGCTACCGATTAAGAATAGCATACAAGTCATACTGCCGGGGGATAAGCATAATGGTCTTGAGGGGTATCGTGTAAGATCCCTATATTTTGACAGTTTACACGATAGAGACTTTGAAGATAAAGTTGATGGGTATAATAAAAGACAGAAGATTCGTTTGAGAATCTACGATATAGATACTTGCGTTGTCAAGCTTGAATTAAAAGAAAAAGAGGGAACGTCTCAAAGAAAAAGATCGTTATCACTGAGTCGTCAAGAAGCTTTGCAAATGATAAATGCTGATTATTTATTCCTTCTTGAAAGAGCGGAACCAATAGCACATTGGATTTATGGACACATGATGCTTCACTGTTATCGACCTAAGTGCATTGTAGAATATGATCGAATGGCTTACTACACCGAAAAGAACGACACAAGGATAACTTTTGATATGAGGTTACGTGCTACGGAATCGAATTATGACATTTTTGATAAAAATCTTGTGTTATACCCAATCGCTGGCAGTAATGAAGTGACTTTAGAAGTAAAGTTCAATGGATTTTTGTACACTTATATAAAAAACGTTTTAAATGAAGCAAACAGAATACAAATATCTAACAGTAAATATTGTAGAGCAAGAATGATATCGAAGAAAGGTAGAAAGTAAAATGAAAGAAATTTTATATAATAATCTGGTTACTTCATCAGGAGCATTAACGTTATCGGATGTGATCATAAATTTTTTGGCAGCATGCATTATAAGCGTGTTAATCTATACTTCCTATAGAATCTCGCATTCAGGACCAATCTATAGTCAAAGATTCAATGTATCTTTAACCATGCTGGCACTGGTAACAACACTTGTTATGAATGTGATTGGTAACAATATAGCGCTTTCATTGGGTATGGTTGGTGCACTATCTATTGTTAGATTTCGTACCGCAATTAAAGATCCGCGTGACACGGCATATATATTCTGGGCAATTGCAGTTGGAATTTGTTGTGGTGTGTCTGACTATCTGATTGCAGGCATTGGGACGTTTATTATATTTATGTTCTTAATTCTATTTGGGTTTGTTAGAGAAAATGAAAGAATTTTGATTATTATTAAAATGAAGACAGAGGCGATGGAGACAGTTGAAGCAAGTATTGGCTCCTATTTTCAGGGAAAAGCAAGTATGAGACTTGAGAATCATTCAATTGATATGGGAATGGCTGAAATGATATATGAGATATCAGACCATCACCTTAAAAAGGCATCCGCCAATGGAAATTGCGTCAAGATATTGTCGGAAATTACAGGTGTCAATTCGGTTAGTTTAATTAGACAGGATGATGAAATTAACCAATAGTAGGAGGAGATACCGTGTCGCGTAAAAAGAGAATACGAAACATGGCGCTGATAGGCCTGCTATGTATCTTAGGACTATACTTGTTGGGAGCAGTTCGTCTCGCTTTCAATCCAGAGAAACAACAAAACAACGGAGGAAATTACGAATCGCTTCCCAAGGATGTATCTCTGGAAGATCCATTAAAAAACATAAATGAAGTATTTCAAGTTACGGAAGAGTTTCATACGAATTTACCGATAGTTGTTCTGACTATAGACGGGGAAGTTTCTGATTATAAATGGTTTCAGGACGGACAGGAACAGGTTGCTAAATCAGAAGAACCCTATACAACAGGAACAATTCAAATTATTGATGAGGGAGACTCTGACAATTATCTGAATGACCAACCTAGTTACAAGAGTGATCTTGAACTAAAAAAAAGAGGACACACCTCTTTTTCTTATGACAAACCGCAGTATTTATTGAAGATGTCAAATAGTGACGGGACGGAAAATAAGACGGAAATACTCGGAATGGGTGAAGGGGATGAATGGATTTTAAATGGAAGTATGGCAGATAAAAGTATGATTCGTAACTACCTTGCATATCGGATCGCATCTGAAATTGGCGGAGGAAAGATGGCGCCAGACAGCAGATTCTGCGAAGTGATTGTTAAGGAAGGTGAAAGTTATCGCTACCAGGGTGTTTATCTGTTGCAGGAAGCAATTGCACGTGGAGAAAGCAGGATTGCGATTGACAAATACAGAGAAAAAAAGGCTTACTCAAGCTATATTGTAAGAAGAGACCGATTCACAAATTTTGATCCTATGCTCAATACGTATGGCCGAACAAGTGGAAAATCTAAGGAATGGATTGGCGTAAAATTTCCATCGGAAGGAAAACTGACAGAGGAGACAAAACAATATATTGCAAAAGATTTTTCCAGAATTGAACAGGTTTTGTATTCCAGTGAAGAAGCGGAATACAAGGCGTATGATAGGTATATTGAGGTAGACAGTTTTGTTGATTACTTTTTAATTAATGAATTTTTTGGTAATTATGATGCTGGCGAACATTCTACCTATATGTATAAAAATACGGGAGAAAAGCTTTGGATTGGCCCTGTCTGGGATTTTGACCAAGCGATGAACAATTATTTTCAGGATGAAATGAAACCAAATACGCTTGCATTTCAGACCCAGCCTTTTTTTGCGGAATTATCCAAGGACAGGAGATTTATAGATCTGCTAAAAGAAAGATATGCAGAATTGAGAAAAACTTCCTTGTCAGAAGAACATGTTATTGAAGTGATGACTGAAGCAGTAGATTATTTAAAATCCGCAAGAGAGCGCGAGTGGTACCGCTGGGCAGAGAATTATCAGGATAGTTCTTTTAATAACCCTGGAAGTTACTACCTTCAGGACTATGTGAAAAATGGGTTGATCATTCGTCGTTCTAACGATGATTATGATCAGGAAATCTATAATATAAAAACATATCTTCATAAACATGGGAGAGCAATTCAAGGCGAGCTAACGAAGTTATATGAATTAAGTAAATTTAATACCTCGATTAAGAATGAAAATGAATTATTATTATTAGTTATTATGTCACTGTTCTTAGTTCCTTCTATTCTGATTAATAGAAGGGTATAAAGGAGGGAGCAATTTATGCTTGTATTATTATCAAAGATAATAGATCCAGAAGCAGTGGCAACACGCACTTATTTCCTACAAGGAATGACTTCGCCATGGATTTTATGGTTGATTAGAGTGGGCGTTCTCGCGTTGGGAAGTTTCCTGTTACTGGTTTATATAAAAATGAAAAAGGGAAAGGGAGAATAAAAATGCTCTTTTCAAGTATTGTATTTCTTTTTTATTTTCTCCCAATTGTTTTTCTACTATACTATGCAGTCTCATTTTCTAGAATGCTTCAAAATATAGTATTATTGTTAGCAAGTCTTGTTTTTTATGCATGGGGAGAACCTGTCTACGTCTTAATTATGATAGGATCTATCATTCTAAATTCGTTCTTTGGATGGCGGGTTGAAAGGACGACTGGTCGAACAAAAAAGTCATATCTGATCATCGCTATTATCGCTAACATTTCTGTGCTATTTGTTTTTAAGTATCTGGGATTTGTACTGAAAAATATAGGCCTGGGTAGTAATGAAGAATCCTGGATCATGAATTTATCATTGCCTATTGGAATTTCTTTTTTTACGTTTCAGGCGCTCTCCTATGTTGTAGATGTTTATCGAGGAACTACAAAAGCAGAGAATCCCTTTTATATGGGTCTCTATATTTCTTTTTTTCCACAGCTGATAGCAGGACCGATTATTCAGTACAATACAATTTCGGCACAGATTAGAACGAGAAAATCAAGTTTTGATAAGGTATCATTGGGTATTTGCAGATTTACGACTGGATTAGGGAAAAAGGTGTTGTTGTCGAATTGTTTTGCAGCGATTGCAGACAATGTATTTCAGCTTTCTGCAATTGGAGTGGACAAAGAACCGGTTCCGGTCATGCTTGCATGGCTTGGAAGCATCGCCTATACATTACAAATTTATTTTGATTTTTCAGCGTACTCTGATATGGCAATCGGGTTGGGCCTTTGCTTTGGTTTTAAATTCGGAGAAAACTTTAACTATCCATATATTGCAACCTCAATATCTGATTTTTGGAAACGATGGCATATCTCTTTGACAGACTGGTTTCGGGAATATGTGTATTTTCCGTTGGGTGGGAGTAAAGTGTCTAACCAGGATCATATGGTTAGGAATATGTTTATTGTATGGCTCCTGACAGGAATCTGGCATGGTGCCAACTGGACCTTTATTTTTTGGGGATTGTATTATTTTGTATTTCAGTTAGCAGAGCGTTTTTTTGAATATCCAGATAAAATTAAAACACCGTTTTGGAAGCACATATACGCATTGCTTGTCATTAATGCAGGGTGGGTAGTGTTTCGCGCAGATGATCTATACCAGGCAGGGCGTTTTTTCCTTAATATGATGGGACTGAACAATAATGGATTTTATAGTGATGTAGCGGTGATGCTAGTTCGAGAAAACTGGGTATTCTTGTTGTTGGGAATTTTGTTTTCAACGCCAATTGCACGAAATATGAATGAATTATTATTTCGGGAAAAAGAGTCTTCTATTAACAAGGTCTACACCATGTTTTATCCGCTTGTGATGTTAACAATCCTTGTAATCAGCGTGTGCTATCTGGCGAGTGGAACGTATAACCCCTTTATTTACTTTAATTTTTAGGAGCAATCAAATATGAAACAATATATGCTGAAAAAGAGATTATTCGCGATCGTATTCCTTGGAGTGTTGTTTACAATGTCTGGTTTGAATTTTTTGCATAGTTTTCCGTTGGTCCTTAAGGATTTGGAGAAAACAGAGGAATTTCAAATATCCAAACTAGATGCATCCATTACCGAGAATCTTATGGGCAGGATGGCTTATATTGAGACATATGGATATATCCAGATATTGCTTGGGAAACAGGAATGTTATAATTTTACCTATATTAAGGATCAACAAGGATTTTTACATTACACATCTTTTTTTAGAGAAGAGGATTCGCGGCTGTTTGAGTATGCAATGCGTACGAAAAGATTGCAAAATTACGTAGAAAAAAATGGGACCAAGGTGCTTTTTGTAGTTCCGCCTGGAAAATACAATGCAAACTACACAAAACTGAGGACGGGCCTACCAATTAACAATCCGGATTCAACAGTGGATGAACTTCTGTTTTACTTAAATCGC
>CANRNK010000096.1 GCA_947631985.1 uncultured Lachnospiraceae bacterium
CAATCGTTGATGTGGCACAAGAGACAATCACTTTTCGGACATGTCATTTTTCCCTTTTTTCGAAAGCAGAACTCACCATGGATAAGAGAATTGAGCAGTATATTGGCAATGCCGCAGTAGCTGACTGGGCCAAAGAACAGGGGAATTCCATAACAGATGATGCGCTAAACAGTGCAATTGATCATATTTTAAAAGAAAAACTTAAGATAGATGATGACACAATCACGGGAAAAGTTTTATCAAGTCTTAAGGAAGATGGCGAATGGGCAAGTATGCTTAACAGCGTGAAAGATGGTGATCCTGAAACCTTTAACCAGAATTTACAGATTCTGTTAGGGAAAAAAATTGTTGAAAATGTATCAGAGTCGACCTTGTCAAGTGCATTGGGTGCAATTACAGAGGATGCTGGAATAGAAGTTGTGGCAAAAGCAGGGGAGGCAGCTGGGTATCTGGCAGAAGGAAGATACAAAGATGCTGCTAAAATCATAGGGGAACAAATAGCAGACCAATTCATGATTACCAAGGTCGGAAAATTTGCTGTGGCGGCTATAAAGAGTCAGATTAGTAGTTGGAAAAACGAAGAGATTGAAGCTGCCTATCAGGTGTACAAGAATGGTGCGAACAGCAGGATTCCGTTCTGGGGTTATCAGGTTGAAAAAGAAAATTTCGATGACGTATGGACTCAGATGGGAGGGGCAGCCAGACAATTAGAGCTTGAAGCGATTGCATCTCAGAATCAGGCGAGAGAAGAAGCAGGAATGCCACTGCTTACACCGGAGGAAGAAGAAAAACTCCGGACACACGTTATGAGAGATTTGAAAGCACAATTTGAAAAAAGAGTGAAAACAGATTCTGAAATAGAAGCAAAAGAAAAAGAACTTGAAATGATTATGGACATGTATCAAGAAGCAGGTTTCCTTGAAAAAGGAAGATGGGGATGGAAAAAAGAATATGAGTTGGAAACAAGACTTGACGTATTGATGCATTTTAAGGACAAGCTATTGTCTGATACTGGGAGAACTGGAATTAAATCTGGAAGCTTACATAATGAGCAATCAATTGGTCTTGAACAGATGAAAACAATAGCGATGAAATGGTTTGGAACAGAAGATGAAGCAGAAAAGCAAAAAGTATATGAGGAATTTTTGGAATCTGAATTTGGAATCAAGATGACACCAGAGGGTTCTGAAATCAATGGAGATTGGACAACCTGTACAGTTACGATTACGGAATATGACCTGGGATCTCCACCACCACCACAAGAGGAGTCAGAATCAGATGAAGGAAGTGCTGGGTGCGATTTGTCGTCCTTAGATGTATATAATATGGTAAAAGCAGCACTTGAAGAAAACAAGGGAAAACCAACACCGGTTAAGATGGAAATTCAGATTGGGGAAGACGGAAATGGTGTCATTAACATGATTGATGAAGAGGGAGAAAAAACACCTATGCAGGCAACTTATAAAAGTGGAACGATTACAGCTTCTATCAATCAGGAGGGAACAATTGCATCTTTTTCGGGATATATTAAAAGAAAAATAGATGTGATATCATTAAGCGGAGGGTTTGAAATCAGCCTGGCAGAAGGGGCATGGGTAAAGGGAACCTGGGAAGGAACTAAGTAATTGAATGAAAGAAATGATTGAGATTCATACTGTAGTCGGGAACTATGTAATCACCAGCTATTCTCTCTTTGTGGGAATCGCAATCTTTGTAACAATCAGCCTGAGTTTATTTCTTATGAGTCGGGATAGAATGGGAATCGCTAAGACACTATCGCTCCTCCTGATTATGACGATGCTTTTTCTACTAGGGTCAAGGTTACTATATGTGCTGACACATATCACTTATTTTTCAAATTCTTTTGAACAAGCTTTTAAAATCGAGATGGCAGGTTTTTCAATTATTGGAGGGCTGGTATTATCTACTTTAGGTGGTTGGTCGTATTCTAAACTTGTGGGAATTTCCTTTTGGAAACTGGCTGATTCGCTAGCGCCGGGTCTGTGTCTTGGAATTATGTTTGCTAGAATAGGTTGTTTCTTAAATGGCTGTTGCTTTGGAATTGAAACAAATGCTCCTTGGGCAGTTCATTTCCCCTATGATAGTCTTAGTTTTAGGTATTACTTGTCTCGTACAGGAGAAAAGGGAGCTTTTTCAATTTTTTCCCTGTTTCGGTCTCCAGGAATACATCCAACCCAGCTATATGAAGCGGGTGGAGCATTTTTAGCAGCGACGGTTGCAGTTTTTTTGCTAAGAAAAAAAGTGGTTTCAGGAATTTCGGCTTTAACAGCAGCATTACTGTTTGTTATAATCAGGTTTATAAATCATTTTTTTAGGGCACAGGTTACGATGGATGAAAATCCAAAATGGTTCTATCCTTTATTTTATTTGTTATTATTTAGCATAATCATCTGGATGCTACGACAGCGGTTACTTGTGAATGAAAAGTCAAAAACAAAATAAAGGCGAGTGTTAATTCGGAGAAAAAAAGCACCTAAGCATGAACTTAGGTGCTTTTCGCGGAGACGGAGGGATTCGAACCCTCGTGCCCCGGAGGGCTAACGCATTTCGAGTGCGCCCCGTTATGACCACTTCGATACGTCTCCATTTATACAATTACGTTTTTCATTATAATATGTTACAGTAGAATTCGTCAATTTCTATTTCAAATTCTATTTAAATTATTCTCAAAGTTAATTTGCCAAGTGGAATAAATTGTTGAGTAGAAAGAAGAAATAGAGTATAATTTAATAGTGTATGTGTCCGCCATGATTTTTAATCAGCAACCATATATTAGGAGGATGAATAGTGAAGAAAATAGGAATGTTAACAAGCGGTGGTGATTGTCAGGCTCTAAACGCAGCAATGAGAGGTGTTGGCAAGGCGCTTTATAACTGCATGAAGGATGTAGAAATATATGGTTTTCTGGATGGATACAAAGGTTTAATCTATAATAATTACAGGCTCATGAGTAGTTCTGATTTCTCCGGAATACTAACCAAGGGAGGAACCATTCTTGGAAGTTCCAGAACACCATTTAAACAGATTAAAAACCCCGATGAAAATGGACTGAATAAGGTGGAAGCGATGATTAAAAATTATCGTAAACTAAAACTGGATTGTTTGGTGATTTTAGGTGGAAATGGAACACATAAAACAGCCAATCTGCTCAGAGAAGAAGGATTAAATGTCATAACACTTCCAAAGACGATTGACAATGACTTATATGGAACTGATATGACGTTCGGATTTCAGAGCGCCGTTGATATTGCAACTTCAGCAATTGATTGCATTCATACCACTGCGGCTTCTCATGGCAGGGTCTTTATTGTTGAGGTAATGGGACATAAAGTTGGATGGTTAACGCTGAACGCAGGCATTGCAGGGGGTGCAGATATTATATTGATTCCCGAAATTCCCTATGATATAGATAAAATTGTAGATGCAATCAAAACGAGAAGCAAAAGAGGTAGCAGATTTACAATTCTTGCGGTTGCAGAAGGTGCTATCTCGAAAGAAGATGCAGCGCTTCCTAAAAAAGAGTTGAAAGAAAAGAAAAAAAACAACGCACACCCTTCAGTTTCCTATGAGATTGCAGAGAAAATACTTGAAAAAACAGGTCAGGAAGTACGCGTAACGGTACCAGGACATACACAACGTGGTGGAAGTCCTTGCCCTTATGACAGAGTCCTTGCGTCTAGATTTGGAACGGAGGCGGCCAATCTCATTATGAATGAAGAATTCGGATATATGGTGGGAATGGTGAACCGGGAAATTGTAAAAGTTCCACTTTCAGAAGTTGCGGGAAAATTAAAGGCGGTTGAACCAGATGCTGCAATTGTAAAAGAAGCTAAAATGATGGATATTAGTTTTGGAGATTAATATTCAAAGAGGAATGAAATTATAAAAGGAAGTGCCAACCATGTCATATACTGCCTTATACAGAAAGTTCCGTCCACAAATATTTGAAGATGTAAGAGGACAGGAACATATCGTCACGACATTAAGAAACCAGATAGCATCGGAACGTATTGGGCATGCTTATTTATTCTGTGGAACAAGAGGAACAGGAAAAACAACCATTGCAAAACTATTTGCAAAGGCTGTAAACTGTGAAGACTTACAGAAAGGGAATCCCTGTGGTCAATGCAGATCATGTCGCTCGATTGCAGCAAACGCAAGTATGAATGTGATTGAGATTGATGCAGCATCAAATAATGGTGTGGATAATATCAGGGAAATTGTTGATGAAGTTTCTTACTCTCCAGCAGAGGGGAAGTTTAAAGTCTACATTATTGACGAAGTACATATGCTTTCAACGGGGGCATTCAATGCGCTGTTAAAGACCTTGGAAGAGCCACCCTCCTATGTCATTTTCATTCTTGCGACGACAGAAGTACACAAAATACCAATCACAATTTTGTCCAGATGTCAGCGGTATGATTTTAAAAGAATCACCATTCCGATTATTGCAGAAAGACTTCAGGAGCTTTTGCTATCTGAGCATGCCAAGGCGGATGAGAAAGCAATCAGATATATTGCGAAAATGGGTGATGGCTCAATGCGTGATGCACTTAGTCTTCTTGACCAATGTATTGCGTTTAATCTTGGAGAAGAGCTTACATATGAAAAAGTACTTAGTATATTAGGTGCAGTGGACCAAAGTGTTTTTTCTGACTTACTAAAGTGTATTCTTGAAAAAAGAATTTCGGATGCAATCACTCTGATCGAAGAGATTTTGATGCAGGGACGTGACTTGACACAGTTTACAACGGAGTTTGCATGGTATTTAAGAAATATAATGCTGATTAGAACTGCTGACTCTTCAAGAGAATTAGTGGATGCTTCAGAAGAAAACCTGCTCAAACTAGAAGAAGATGCAACGCTGATTGACACAGATCAGCTGATCAGATTTATCAGAATCTTTTCAGAGGCTTCGGGTCAGATTAAATATTCGTCCCAAAAAAGAATTCTCCTTGAGATGACGATAATTAAATTATGCAGACCGGAGATGGAAAAGAACTACGATTCGCTTCTTGATCGGATTAAAAATCTTGAAGAAAAAATGGAACATGGAAACTTTGTGAATGCAACAATTATAAATGATCCAGCACCAGTAATTGAAAAAATTGAAAAAGAAGAACTTTTAAAGCTTGAAAGTGCCCTGCCAGATGATATTAAGACAATTGTAAAAAAATGGAATTCCTATATAATGGAAATGGAACGTCCTATGGGTATTTATTTGAAAAATGCGCATTTAAGCGTTGATCAGGATAGCAGATTGGTGATTTCTTTATCAGAGTATCTTGCTGCAGATTATTTTATTGTAAAAGAGAATGCAAAAGAAAATCTTGAAAATTACCTTTCAAAAAAAGTAGGAAAAGAAATAAAAGTTACAATTAAAAGTATGGAACATAACAAAGAGACGCAGGATGAGGGAATTGACTTAAGAGCAATGATTCATATGGAGATAGAGGTCGAAGAATAATTTGAGATCTATATCATATAGAGAGAACTAGGAGGAAGAAAAAATGGCAAAAAGAGGTGGCTTTCCCGGTGGTGCAATGCCCGGAAATATGAGTAACATTATGAAACAGGCACAAAGAATGCAAAGACAGATGGAAGACAGTCAGAAAGAACTTGAAGTTACAGAATACACTGCAAAAGCGGGTGGTGGTGCTGTTGAGATTACAGTTACTGGCAAAAAAGAAATCAAAAAAGTGAAGCTTTCACAGGAAGTTGTCGACCCGGATGATGTTGAAATGCTAGAAGATCTTATTGTTGCTGCGATGAATGAAGCTATGAAGATGGCAGATGAAGCAAACAACGAAATCATGTCAAAAATGACAGGTGGCTTGGGTCTTGGAGGAGGATTACCTTTCTAATGGACCTCTATAGTGGTTATATTAATAAATTAATAGATGAGTTAGCTACGCTTCCGGGAATCGGCGCGAAATCAGCACAAAGGATGGCATTTCACATTATCAATATGCCAAAAGACAGGGTGGAGCGGTTTGCCCATACCATTTTGGATGCAAAAGAGAATGTAAGATATTGTAAGGTCTGTTATACGCTGACAGATAGTGAGACCTGCCCTATCTGTGCGAACCTGAAGCGGGATCACAAAACCATCATGGTCGTTGAAAATATAAGAGATCTTGCGGCGTATGAGAAAACTGGAAAATACCAAGGTATTTATCATGTTTTGCACGGTGCGATCTCTCCTATGATTGGGATAGGTCCAAGCGATATTAAGTTAAAAGAATTGATAAAAAGGCTGGAGGAGGATGTGGAAGAGGTCATTATTGCAACCAATTCCAGTCTTGAAGGCGAGACGACAGCGATGTATATCAGCAAATTAATTAAACCGACAGGAATCAAAGTGAGCAGAATCGCTAGTGGAGTTCCGGTTGGTGGAGACTTAGAATATATTGATGAGATTACGTTACTTCGTGCATTAGAAGGTCGTATTGAGTTATAGATCGGGTTGAAAAAATATGCATATTCAACGATTGATTTGAATGCACGCTTGCAACGTGTGAATGGAGGAAAAGTGGGAGTAAAAAAAGAAGTATTTGGGAAAACAAAGCAGGGAAATATTGTCACAGCATATACCCTTGAAAATAAAAATGGGTTGTCAGCAAAAGTAATAAATTATGGTGCGATTCTTGTTGATTTACTCGTTCCAGATCAAGAGGGAAAAGTTGAGGATGTTGTTCTTGGGTTTGACTCCTTAGAGGGATATTTTGAAAATGGTAGTTTTTTTGGCGCAACAGTAGGTCCGTCTGCAAATAGAATTAAAAATGCAAAATTTGAGCTCAAAGGAAAAACGGTTCAACTTGCGGTAAATGATGGTCCGAACAATCTTCATAGCCATTTCTCGGAAGGATTTCATAAGAAAGTCTGGGATGCGCAGGAAGGGGAAAATTCTGTAACCTTCTATTTAGAGAGCCAGGATGGAGAAATGGGATTTCCAGGAAATAGGAAATTCTGGGTCACCTACACTTTGACAGATCAAAACGAACTTAAAATAGAATATATTGGGGAAAGCGATTGCGAAACCTTGATGAATCTTACGAATCACACCTATTTCAGATTAGAGGGTCCTACAGGTAAGGATATTCATAATGATGAACTATGTATTCTGGCATCAAATTATACACCTGTTGTGGAAGGCGCGATTCCAACGGGAGAAATAGCGCCTGTTTTGGGAACTCCCATGGATTTTACCAAACCCAAATTAATTGGAAAAGAGATCAATGAAGAATTTGAGCAACTCAAATTAGTAAACGGATATGATCATAATTGGGTTGTTGATGGGTATGATGGCAATATTAGATTGATTTCTACATTATTTAATGAGAAATCTGGCAGAAAAATGGAAACGTATTCTGATTTACCAGGTGTTCAGTTTTATGCTGGGAATATGATTTCTCCTGTAATAGGAAAAGAAGGAATGATTTATTCTCAAAGAATGGCACTTTGCCTGGAAACACAATTTTACCCTGACTCAGCCAATCGCCAGGAATTTCCACAACCTTTTTTTGGACCAGAGAAACCATATAAAAGCACCACAATTTATAAGTTTGTCTGATAATTCTTTCAATGAAAAATAAAAAAATGGGCAGACTTCATATTAGGGAGTCTGCCCACTATAAACACTAAAGTGAAAAAAATGCATGCACGAACCATGCGGATTGGTATCTATATGGCAGAAATTAAAAAATTTAATAAAAATAGAAGAATGGCTTCTCCCGAAGCGGGAAATAAAACTTCTACGATAGATTACAGAAGAGTGATTGCTGCCCATAGGCTAAAACTACTTTACAGGACAACACTGGTATTGCTTGTTAGTGCTGCAGTAGGTGCTTTGTTTTACACCCAGTATATTAATATGGTTTATACCGACTATCAGGTAATCAGTAGTGTTGCAAGAGAAGAGTCTACGACTTCAATCACGAAAAATCTAGGTGGAAAAATTCTTACATATAGTAATGATGGTGCAAGCTGTATGAACACAGGAGGAGAACAACTGTGGAATCAAACATACGAAATGCAGAATCCGATGGTTGATTTAAATGATACTGTGGCTGCAATTGCAGACTACAATGGTAGAAGCATCTATATAGTGAATACAGAAGGCGTACTTGGGAAGGTGGAAGCAGACAAACCAATTCGAAGTATCAGCGTTTCAAAAACAGGAATGGTTGCTGCGGTAGTCGATGATACAGATGTTACTGCAATCTATTTATATTCAAGTACAGGGGAAGAAATTGCATTTTTTAAAACAACAATGGAAAAAAGTGGATATCCTGTTTCGGTTAGTATCTCACCAAATGGAGAAATTGTAGCAGTGTCCTATATCTATGTAGACAGTGGACTCATGATGTCCAATGTTGCTTTTTATAATTTCGGTCAGGTTGGACAAAATAAAACAGATAATTACGTGAGTGGATATAGCTATACGGATGCAGTCATTCCTCAAATCAGCTTTATGAATGATGAAAATTCTTTTGCAATTGCAGACAATCGTCTTATTTTTTATAAAGGGGATCAGATTCCCACAAGTAATCAGGAAATTCTCCTGTCAGAAGAGATACGAAGTGTTTATTTTGATGAGGCGTATGTCGGATTAGTCTATATCAATGCAGATGGAGAAACCAAGTATCGAATGGATGTATATACAGAACAAGGCAAGAAAATACTTTCGAAGAAATTTGATTTAGAATATACAGATATTTACTTCAATAAAGAATGCGCCGTTCTATATAATGATGCACAATGCCTCGTCTTCAATATGAAGGGAGTAGAGAAATTTAACGGAACGTTTAAACATAGCGTAAATGCATTGCTACCTACAGCTTCAATTAATAAGTATGTTGCTGTTTCACAAGGAAAAATAGAGATGATGGAGTTGAAATAGTGCAGACAATAAATGTGATATTGGTGATCGTGATTGTGATCTTAGCTGCGATGGCGGTAAAGGGGTATCAAAAAGGTGTGTTTGAAGAGCTACTTTCTATGATTGCTCTTGTCATGGGAATTCTTGGATTAGCAATTGCAGCAGCTGTGATTAGCAGTTACCTGACGGGTCAGATGAGTGACATGCTGATTGGGGTTGTCTCATTGCTCGTTCTGATTATCGTTGTTCAAATTGCAAGGGTTCTTGTTTCTCCGCTGAAGTTAATTTTTAAGATGCCTGTAATACACGGGTTGAATAAGCTGGCCGGATTTGTGCTTGGTGGGATAGAAGGCATTTTATGTGTCTGGCTTTTGTTTTTTTTGATGGAAAAGTTTAATTTTGGTGGATATAGAGATGCTATGCTGGTTCAGATTAATGCCAATCCATTCTTGAAAATACTGTATGAAAACAACTGTATTGTGCAGTGCTTAAGTTTTCGTTAAAAAAAGAAAAAATAGGATTGACAAGAGGTGGGGGAATAGTGCTATAATAAAAACCCACCGCGAAAAGAACAGTCGGCTGGGAAATAAAAAAAGATAAAAAAGATGTTGACAAG
>CANRNK010000097.1 GCA_947631985.1 uncultured Lachnospiraceae bacterium
AATTCGATTATTTTTAATGTCTCGGATTTTTTGATTGCAATTGGTGCGGGTATCACGGCAATTACAGTAATTCAGAATCCTAATATTTGAGATTGCCTGAAAAAGTTTATAAGAATGTGCTTTAAAATTTATTTGTCCGATGAAATAAATGCAAGTATGACATGGCTTACAGAATCAATGAATCAACTAAAAAAAGGAAATGATTGATTGTAGATTGCAATCTGCTAAGAAGAAGGTGATTAGATGAAAGTACTTAATATTGGATCGCTGAATTATGATTATGTGTATCAGGTAAATCATATTGTCAGAGAGGGAGAAACGATTCTTAGCGACGATATGCAGACTTTTTGCGGTGGAAAAGGACTGAATCAGTCGATTGCACTTGCAAAAGCTGGAATAAAAGTGTTTCATGCAGGTCTGGTTGGAGAAGAGGGAACTCTTTTGTTGGATACTTGTAAGGAATTTGGGGTCGATACTTCTTTGATTCAAAGAATAGCTGGGAAGAGTGGTCATACAATTATTCAGGTTGATAAAAAGGCGCAAAACTCGATTCTCCTGTTTGGAGGCGCGAACCAGAGTCTGACAAGGGAAATGATAGAGAGTTGGATGGCTCAATTTTCTGCTGGTGACCTTCTTTTATTGCAGAATGAAGTCAACGAATTGCCTTTCATCATAGAGACGGCAAGTCAGCAGGAGCTTTTTATCGCGTTAAATCCCTCTCCATTCAATGAGAAGCTTTTGGCATGTGATCTTAGCAAGGTTTCCTTATTTCTATTAAATGAAATAGAAGGAGAACAGATTAGTGGCGAAAAAGATGCCAACAGGATGCTTGCAGTACTTGGAGAGCGTTATCCAGAGGCTAAGGTGATTCTGACGTTGGGAGAGAGAGGATCCATCTATTATGAGCGGAATGAAATGATACAACAGGGTATCTTTCCAGCAAAAGCAGTTGATACAACGGCTGCAGGGGATACGTTTACAGGATATTTCATCGCTTCCATGATAGAGGGACTCCTTCCACAAAGGTGCCTGGAGATTGCATCGTATGCGTCCTCTCTGGCGGTGAGCAGAATGGGAGCAGTGTCTTCGATCCCGATGAGGAGTGAAGTGATTTTATAAAAAAACTGCAGTTTTGGGAAAGTGAGAGTCGCCTTCCTAAAGCTGCAGTTTTTTGTTTTATTCAGCCGTGATAATGGTTCCGATTTTACCACGAATGGCATCGGTGGTGTTATCGAGCGAGGTGATAAGGACGCTTCCGGTTGGAACTTTGGACAGATAGACAATCGCAGCTTCTATTTTAGGAAGCATATTGCCTTCCCCAAATTCACCGTTTTCCATAAGTAACTTTGCTTCGGAAAGGTTCATGGCAGAAATAGGCTCTTTTTGGTCAGAGTTATATTTTTTATAGACATAAGGAACATCTGTATAGATAATCAACTGATCTGCTTTCAAATCGGAAGCAAGCTTTGCAGCAATCGCATCTTTCTCGATGACTGCGGAAGCACCTTTTAACGCATGCTTTTGTTCGATGACGGGAATTCCACCACCACCACAGGCGATTACGACCTGATCTGCATCGGCAAGGGTTCTGATGGTGTCAATTTCTACAATATCTATTGGCTTTGGTGCGGCGACAACACGCAAGAAACCTTTTCCAGCTTCTTCTGCGACGTAATTGCCCTTTTCGAGCTCGAGTTGTGCTTCTTCCTCTGTCATATAACGGCCAATTTTCTTGGTCGGTTCGTAAAAGGCTTCGTCGTAAGGATCAACAGTCACCTGTGTCAGGATTGTGCTGACAGCTTTTGGAATTCCTCGTGAGAGGAGCTCGGCACGGAGTGCATTTTGTATATCAAATCCAACATATCCCTGGCTCATAGCAGAGCATACGCACATAGGGGCTGGTGTGTAGCTTGGATAGAGGCGTCGGAGTTCTGTCATGGCCTTGTGAATCATACTGACTTGTGGACCATTGCTATGTGTAATGGTAAGTTGATAATCGGCTTCGACAAGATCGGCAAGGGCTTTTGCTGTGATTTTAACGGCGTCCCATTGTTCCAAAGTTGTATAGCCTAGGGCATTGTGTCCTAATGAAACTACTACTTTCTTTTTGCTCATATGTCATCCCTCGTTTTACTTTCTTCAAAAATAAAAATATAAATTCAGTATACCAAACAGAGGGAAATTTGTACATCGAATATCAAAAATCAATCATGGGAAACAAAATAATAAAATCGTATAAAATATGCTTGACATTCTTCGCAAGTCCTCCTATAATCAAATTCATAACAATCCTATTGGATAGGTAGGAATTAAAAATGGAAATGAATAAGCAGAAATCTTAGGAGGATTTAATTATGTCAAATATTAAAAAAAGTGCAACAGAATTAATAGGAAGAACTCCATTATTGGAACTGAATCAATTTTCAAAAAAGGTTGGGATGAAAACAGCGTTAATTGCGAAGCTGGAGTATCTGAATCCATCAGGTAGTGTAAAGGATCGGGCTGCTTATCAGATGGTACTAGAGGCAGAAAAAAATGGACTTTTAACACCAGGGGCTACCATTATTGAACCAACAAGTGGAAATACAGGAATCGGGCTTGCAGCGGTTGCGGCGACCAGAGGATACAAGGCAATTCTTACCATGCCCGATACCATGAGTGTTGAGAGAAGGAACCTTTTGAAAGCATACGGTGCCACAATCGTTCTGACAGAAGGTGCAAAAGGAATGAAGGGTGCAATCGCTCGTGCAGAGGAATTACAGGCTACCATTCCAGGCTCTTTTATTCCGGCTCAGTTTGATAACCCTGCAAATGCAAGAGCACATAAGCTGACTACGGGACCAGAAATCTGGGACGACACGGATGGAGAAGTAGATGTATTTGTGGCTGGCGTAGGTACCGGTGGAACTGTGACTGGTGTTGGAGAATTCTTAAAAGAGAAGAATCCAAATGTGAAAATCATTGCGGTAGAACCGGATGCGTCCCCAGTGTTATCAGGCGGCAGTCCTTCGCCACACAAAATTCAGGGAATTGGAGCGGGATTTATTCCAAAAGTGTTAAACACTGAGATTTATGATGAAGTAATCAAAGTGAAGAATGAAGATGCGTTTGCAGCAGGGAAATTATTCGCTCAGACGGAAGGTGTTTTGGTTGGGATCTCTTCAGGAGCCGCGCTGCATGCAGCGGCAGAACTTGCCAGCAGACCGGAATATGAAAACAAGAAAATTGTGGTTTTATTGCCAGATTCGGGCGACAGATACTTGTCTACCGCTTTATTTGCAGAGGAATAAAGAGCTTGTAACTTCTTTTACTTCAAGGATTTCTTTATAACAAATGACAGTATTTTGGTATAACCAGGACCCTCTTGGATGATTGCAGAATTCCTACACTCATGGTATGATATGGGGAATAAAAAAAGAAATTTTACTAATTTCTGATAGATGAAAATGAGGAAAAACAGGATGGATGCAATCATTCGGATCAAGGATCTGGGAAAGACTTTTACTGGAAAAGAGAATAACAAAGACAACCAGGTTGAGGCATTGAGAAATATTAACCTTGAGATTCACAAGGGCAATATTTATGGAATTATTGGGATGAGTGGTGCTGGGAAGAGCACACTTGTGAGATGTTTAAATTTTTTGGAGAGGCCAACTTCAGGAACGGTATATATTGAAGGAATGGACCTGTCGACGATGAAAGACAGTGTTCTGCGGCAGACAAGGACACAGATTTCAATGATTTTTCAACATTTTAATCTGCTGATGCAGCGAACCGTTGTGGACAATATTTGCTTTCCGATGTATATCACGGGATATTCTAAAAAAGATGCCAGAAGGCGTGCTTTGGAACTACTAGAGATTGTTGATCTGACAGAAAAAGCAGAGGCCTATCCAGCACAACTGTCGGGAGGGCAAAAGCAAAGGGTTGCGATTGCAAGGGCACTTGCTACCAATCCCAAGATTCTGCTCTGTGATGAAGCAACTTCAGCTCTTGATCCAACTACAACCAAGGCGATTTTGAAATTGTTAAAAGAAATCAATGAAACCTACGGAATTACCATTGTAATCATTACCCATGAAATGACTGTTGTACAGGAAATCTGTTCTCATGTTGCAATTATCGAAAAAGGGGAACTGGCTGAAAGCGGAACAGTAGAAGAAGTGTTTACCAATCCTCATACGGATGCTGCGAAGAGACTTGTATTTCAAACAGCACAGGGCACATTGCAGATGAAAGGAAAGCGTTGTATCAGAATCGTCTTCAATGAAATCTCTTCTTTTGAACCAGTCATCAGTAACATGGTCCTCGAATGTAAGGCACCTGCTAATATTCTTCTTGCAGACACCAGAAATATCAATGGAATTGCACATGGACAGATGATATTGCAACTTCCAGAAGAGGAACATCTGGCCAACAAAATGATTCATTATCTCAAGGAGAGGAAATTAACAGTAGAGGAGGTGGATGATTATGTGGGATAGTGCAACCATTCTTATGTTAGTAGAGGGAATTGGAGCAACGCTTCAAATGACACTTTTGTCAACGCTTATGGCGTATGCACTGGGTCTTCCAATGGGAATTGCTTTGGTCGTTACGGCAAAAGGGGGACTGAAGCCGAGTCCTTTTATTTATAAAGCACTGGATATCGTGGCAAATATTGTCAGGAGTGTTCCATTTTTAATTTTATTAATTCTGGTGATACCGCTGACGAAAATAATCGTGGGAAAAAGTTATGGTTCCACCGCGACGATTGTTCCCTTGACGATTGCAGCGGCACCATTTATTGCAAGATTAGTGGAGTCCTCTCTTCAGGAAGTAGACAAAGGAGTACTAGAGGCAGCACAGAGTATGGGCGCCAGTACAGGAATGATTGTAAGAAAGGTTTTGCTGGTAGAAGCGAGAACCTCTCTGATCGTTGGCGCGACGATTGCGACCGGTACAATTCTTGGATATTCTGCTATGGCTGGTGTGGTCGGAGGCGGTGGACTTGGAGATATCGCAATCCGTTACGGATATTATAGATATGAAACAGACATTATGCTGGTCAGCGTGATTGTATTAGTGGCGTTGGTGCAGATTTTACAATATATCGGCATGAAATTATCCAAGAGGCTGGATAGAAGAATTACAGGGTAAAAATAGGATGATTCCCCTAAGGGGCAGATCATAGAGTGCCATCGTGGCATGAAATTTAAGGAGGAGAATTATGATGAAGAAACAGATCGGAGTTTTATTGGCAGCAGTACTTACGGTAGGAGCTTTAAGTGCATGCTCGAATGCAGCCAAAACAACAGAAACAGCGGTAGAAACGACAGAAGCGGAAACAACAGAAGCAGTAACAGAAGAAGTAGCGGCAGAAGTAGGAGAAGAAGCAACTGAAGAAGGAGCAGAGACTGTGGAAGAAAAAGGAACCATCACAGTTGCAGCATCTGCAACACCTCATTCCGAGATTCTTGAACAGGTTAAGCCAATTCTTGCCAAACAGGGATGGACATTGGAAGTCACCGTTTTTGATGATTATGTACAACCTAATCTCGTAGTGGAAAGTGGCGATTTTAATGCAAATTATTTTCAGCATGTTCCTTACCTGGATAGCTTTAATGAAGAAAAAGGAACAAGTCTTGTCAATGCAGGTGGAATTCACTATGAACCATTTGGTATCTATCCAGGAACAGAATCTGATCTGGCGGCCATTTCAGAAGGTGCAGTGATTGCAGTTCCAAACGATACCACCAATGAAGCAAGAGCGCTATTACTTCTTCAGGACAATGGAATCATCACCCTGAAAGAAGGTGCTGGTCTTACAGCAACGATAAAAGATATCATTGATAATCCGAAAAATATTGAGATTCAGGAATTAGAAGCAGCACAGGTTGCCAGGGTAAAAGATGAAGTCTCCTTTGTCGTTCTGAATGGAAATTATGCACTTGAGGCAGGATTCAGTGTAGCAAATGATGCGGTTGCATATGAGCAGGCAGATTCAGAAGCAGCGAAGACTTATGTGAACATTATAGCGGTAGCGGCAGGCAAGGAAAAAGAAGAAGGAATTGTTGCATTAGTAGAAGCTTTAAAGTCTGATGAAATTAAAACTTACATTACAGAAACGTATGATGGAGCAGTTGTTCCTTTTGAATAAGAGGGTAATAGACAAAAATGGGAATCGAAAGATTTGACGAAGTCATAGACAGAACGAATACCAATTCGGAAAAGTATGATAAAAAGAAAGAATTTGGAAAACCTGCTGATGTACTTCCTCTCTGGGTGGCGGATATGGATTTTCGTGCCCCGGAGGAAGTGCTTCTGGCACTTCATGATGCCGTGACTCACGGCATTTTTGGATATTCTGAGCCGGATGAAACTTATTTTTTGGCGTTACAGACCTGGTTTTCAAAGCATTTTCAATGGAAACTGGAACCAGAATGGCTGGTGAAATCACCGGGTGTTGTATTTGCGCTTCATGCAGCAGTACGTGCTCTCACAAAAGAAGGGGATGCAGTACTGATTCAGCCACCGGTGTATTATCCGTTTTTTAAAGTAGTAGAAGAAAACAATCGAAAACTAATCTGTAATCCTTTACTTCGGAGAGGATTGCAGTATGAAATAAATTTTGAAGAATTTGAACAAAAGATAATTGAGGAAGAGGTAAAGCTGTTTCTCTTATGCAGCCCACACAATCCGGTTGGCAGAGTATGGAAGAGAGAAGAACTTGACCGTATTCTTGAAATCTGTGTCAGGCATCAAGTGTTCGTTGTCTCAGATGAAATTCATTGTGACTTTACCTATCCAGGGAATCAGCATATCGTATTTGCAACGCTTTCCAGAGAAGCTTCCGATTGCTGTATCGTTTGCACAGCGCCCAGTAAAACTTTTAATCTTGCAGGACTGCAGACATCCAATATTTTTATTGAAAATCCAGTGATTAGAAAGAAGTTCAAACGGGCACTTTACCAAAAGACTGGATACCAGGAATTAAATCAGCTGGGTCTGGTGGCATGCCAGGCGGCTTATGAAAAAGGGGAACATTGGCTTGCAGAATTAAAAGAGTATCTTACGGGTAATCTTGAGTATGTCAGGCGCTTTTTAGAGGAAAAAATCCCACAAATTAAACTGATGGAACCCCAGGGAACGTATCTGCTCTGGCTTGACTGCAGTGGATTGGGGTTCGGGGAGGAAGAGCTGGAACAATTTATGTTGCATAAAGCCAAGCTTTGGTTTAGCGAGGGAAGTAAGTTTGACAGGTCGAGTGGACAGTATGAGCGAGTAAATATTGCATGTCCAAGAAGTATACTGATCCAGGCGATGGAACAGCTTGAAACTGCAGTGAAGGGAGCCAGAAAAGATGAAAATTTCGACAAGAGGAAGATACGCAGTCAGAGTGATTCTTGATCTTGCAACAAATAATACAGGCGAGTGCGTTAAGGTAAAACAGATTGCAAAACGTCAGGAGATTTCTGAGAAATATCTGGAGCAGATTATAGCCATTTTGAACAAAGCAGGCTTTGTAAAGAGTGTGAGGGGTGCACAGGGTGGGTATCGACTGGCTATGGACCCGTCTTCCTATACAATTGGAATGATTCTCAGGCTTACAGAAGGAAGTCTTGCACCAGTTGCCTGTCTTGAAGGAGAAAATGAATGTGAAAGATGCGACACTTGTGAGACATTAAGCGTCTGGCAGGAACTGGAACAGGCAATCAACAGTGTAGTGGATGGAGTTACGATTGCCGATCTTTTAGAAAGACAGCAAAAACGCCTGGAAACGATGAATTATTATATTTAACTATCTTTTCAAGTAGATTGAAATAGTGTATAGTGAAAGCGAAAACAAAATCATATGGAGGGCACTAGAAATGGGGAAGAAACAACTATCGATTAAGAGCATTGTAGCAATTGGAATTGGAGCCGCTTTATTTTTTGTACTGGGACGCTTTGTGGCAATTCCAAGTCCGATTCCGAATACAACAATTAATATTCAGTACGCAATTTTAGGGTTGTTTGGCGTTATTTTTGGGCCAGTAGTCGGTGTGTTAGCAGGGCTGATTGGTCATATTCTGATTGATCTTTCATGGGGAAGTCCATGGTGGAGCTGGATTATTGCAACTGCAGTTTACGGTCTGATCATTGGTCTTTCCTCAGGGAAAATAAAAATTGAAGAAGGAAAATTTGGAACGAAAGAAATCATTGGATTCAATGTGTTTCAGGTGGTTGGTCATGCGGTAGCATGGATTCTTGTCGCACCAGTTCTTGATATTCTGATCTACAGTGAACCTGCAAATAAAGTATTTATTCAGGGTGCATTTGCCGCAGTTTCGAACGTAGTATCCACTGCAATTGTTGGAACTATTTTGCTTGCAGCTTATGCAAAGACAAAAACAGGTGCAGGAAGTCTTAAGAAAGAGAACTAAATAATTCAACTAATTATAAGAAAAGCTGTATGACCGCCGGAAAACCCTGGCGGTCATTTTGAGCGAATCGTATTGTAAGATGCGAACCAGTACACATGAAAATGGAGAGACAAAAGTGCAGGAAACACTGATTTCATTCGAAAAATTTACGTTTCAATATCGTAGCCAGTCAGAAGCGACATTACAGGAACTTACACTTGATATTCAAAAAGGAGAGCGTGTTATCATCGTTGGAGCTTCGGGCTGTGGAAAGAGTACCTTGGCACATTGCCTGAATGGTCTGATTCCTTTTAGCTATCCGGGAGAGTCAAAGGGCAATCTTTTTGTCTGTGGTCTGGAGACAAAGAAGAGCAGTATCTTTGAACTAAGCCAGTCGGTTGGAACTGTTTTGCAGGATACAGATGGTCAGTTCATCGGTATGACTGTACTGGAGGATATTGCATTCTCTCTTGAAAATGACTGTATTCCCAAATCTGAAATGCAAGAGAGGACAATGCAGGAAGCTATAAAAGTGAATTTAGTTGAAAAACTGGGTGCTTCACCTCATGAGCTATCAGGTGGGCAAAAGCAAAGAGTTTCTATGGCTGGAGTGCTGGTTAATAAAATCCCTCTTCTGTTATTTGATGAACCACTTGCCAACCTTGATCCTGCAGCAGGAAAGTCAGCGATGGAGCTAATCGATGAGATACAAAGGAAAACTGACACGACGGTTATTATAATTGAACATAGATTAGAGGATGCCCTGCATATGGGTGCTGATCGTATCATTCTGATGGAAGATGGTAAAGTTATTGCAGACACAAGCCCTTCCACGCTTTTTGCGGGAAACCGGCTACATGATGCGGGTATCAGAGAGCCACTCTATCTTACTGCAATGAAATACGCCGGAATTAGGCTGACGCCGGATATGAAGTTACAGAGAGTGCAGGAACTTAATCTGACAGCGGAACAAAAGGAGCAGATACAAGCTTGGTTTTACGGACAGGCAAAGCCGTATAAAAAGGAAGAGAGTGCTTCCCTGTTATCTGTAGAGGAATTAAGTTTTGGTTATACGCAGCAAAAGCTGAACCTGAGCAAGATTGCATTCACTGTTCGTAAGGGTGA
>CANRNK010000098.1 GCA_947631985.1 uncultured Lachnospiraceae bacterium
GTTTCTAATAAATCCTGCTCATCCGTCCCCAATTTACAATAATTATGTATTTTATTTGCAGGAATTTCTGCGTTACTCTTAATATTGGTTCCCTTAAATCTTTGCAGCTGCCTTTTTCTCGCTTCCATAATTCTTGCTCTAATCAGGAGACTGGATTCCCCTTTCTCCCGTTTCGATAAATCCTGTATCGTGATTCTGGCTGCTTCAATTCCGATATCTATTCGATCTAAGATTGGCCCCGAAATATGATTTAGATATCTTTGAATCTCATATGGTTTGCAGTTGCACTTGGCAAGATCTGGGTAAAACCCGCATTTGCAGGGATTCATTGCCGCTACCATGATAAAGTTTGCAGGGTAGGTAAACGTTCCATAGCTTCTGGCGATATGAATTTTCTTGTCTTCCATGGGCTGTCTCATGAGTTCTAGCGTACTTCTTTTGAACTCAGGTAACTCATCTAAAAACAAGACTCCTCTATGGGCAAGGCTCATCACGCCAGGTCTTGGAATTCTTCCTCCTCCTGAAAGGGCAGCTTCTGAAATTGTATGGTGTGGGTCTAAAAATGGACGTTTGACAATGATAGATTCGGCTTCGCAAAGCATTCCTGCGACACTATAGATTTTGGACACTTCCAAACTTTCTTCTCTTGAAAGTGGCGGTAGAATAGATGGAATTCTCTTGGCAATCATGGTCTTTCCTGAACCCGGTGGACCGATCAGCATTATGTTGTGAAATCCTGCCGCCGCAACTTCTACAGCTCGTTTCGCAGTTTCCTGTCCTGTAATGTCGGAAAAGTCAAGTTCTTCTTTTAAATCATCTGGGTAATTGTCTTCAAGCAGAATGCTTGTTTGAGAAATGATTTCAGATCTAAATTGAATTGGGGAGGACAAATACTCAATTCCTCTTTTTAATGTATCAACTCCAAGAATTTCGATTCCCTGGATTACAGAACCTTCTTTTGCGTTTTTCAGGGGAACCAGGCACCTTAGATACCCTTGGGCTTTTGCTTCCATCACGATAGGAAGGATGCCATTTACTCTTCGAACTTCTCCGTCCAGTCCCAGTTCCCCGATCACAAGCGTTTCCTTGCAGGCTTCCTCAGGTATATGACCCATAGAGATTAAAATACCGATTGCAATCGGAAAGTCAAATGCCGATCCCTCTTTCCGGATATTTGCCGGAGACAGATTTACCGTTATTTTTTGTGGCGGAAAAGAGACTCCAACATTTTTCAATGCCACCTTAACGCGTTCTCTTGCTTCTTTCACTTCACCGCTCAAGAATCCGACCATATCAAATCCTGGCAGTCCCTGGGCCGTGTCTACTTCAACAGACACCATGTAGCTGTCTATCCCGCAGATTGCCCCAGAAGTCACAACACTATACATCGCGTTCCTCCTATTATTTTATTTTTATTATATTAACTTTACCTTTTTATTTTATATCTTCAGGTTCATATTATCCTGATCTGTTGCAAACGTGATTGCCTGGTCTCTATTGATTCTTCTTTCCTGATATAATTTTATAATTGCTTCATCCATTGTAATCATCCCCATCTTGCGATTGGTCTGCATTACAGAAAGAAGCTGGTGTGTTTTTCCTTCTCTGATCAGATTCCTCACCGCATGATTACTGTGAAGTACTTCAAACGCCGCGATCCGTCCCATCTGGTCTGATTTTGGAATCAATTGCTGCGATATAACAGCTTCTAATACGTTAGACAACTGTACTCTGATCTGTTGCTGCTGATGAGGTGGAAACACATCAATTACACGATCCACCGTACTTGCCGCACCAATTGTATGTAGCGTTGACAGGACAAGATGGCCCGTTTCAGCTGCTGTGATTGCAACGCTGATTGTTTCGTAATCTCGCATTTCTCCCACCAGAATTACATCGGGGTCTTCACGCAGTGCTGAACGTAGTGCATTTGCATAATTTAAAGAGTCAAGACCAATTTCTCTTTGATTAACAATTGATTTCTTATGTTGGTGCAAATATTCTATGGGATCCTCCAACGTAATAATATGTGCTTCTCTGTTGTTGTTAATCTGATCAATAATTGCTGCGAGAGTAGTCGATTTACCGCTTCCAGTCGGTCCTGTCACAAGAACAAGTCCTCTCTTTCTACGATATAACTCCACGACCGACTCTGGAATCCCTAACTGCCCGGCTGTTGGTATTTCAGTCCCTACAAGCCTTAGGGCAACCGCAACAGAACCTCTCTGTCTGTAGGCGTTTACTCTATATCTGCCAAGCTGCGGAATCGAAAAAGACATGTCCAGTTCTCCCCGCTCTTCAAATTTTGCTTTTTGTGATTCAGACATGATTTCAAGCACAATTTCCAGGGTGTCTTCCGGCATCATCTTTGGAAAATTCATTGTAATGAGATCCCCGTTGATTCGCATCTTTGGTGGAATACCCACTGTAACGTGAACATCAGATGCGCCCATTTTTGAAGCTTCTATTAGAATTTCTTCTATTCTTGGCATAACACTCTCCCCTTTGTCATTCCTCTATCCGTTATTCGTTCCATGAAAGCTTTTTATCCTTTACAAATCTGTTTATCCATTTATTTCAACATATTCAGGCGCGTCAAATTGAATGCCTCTTTTTTTCAACAATTCCGTATCCATAATGTAGCGATTATCCATTGTCTTCATGATATCGATAATTTCAATATCACCATAGATCATCTCATTATTAAGATCAATAATCATATTGTCGCGAAAACCCAGAATCATCGGTCTTAAAATATTATCCATATTTGCTGTCAGAACCAGTCCTTTTTCACCTGTATTCAGCTCTACGCATGTTCCTGGACTCAAGATAAAAATCGACTGAATTAAGGCATCTACAACTCTTTCATCAAACACTTCCGGATTCTCCAGCAAAGTCTTAATTGCCATCACTTCCGATGCCGGTTCCCCATCCAGTCGCATCGCCGTCATATTATCAAAATATTGTGCAACCACTAATATCTTAGCGCTATTGGTTAGTTTTACATTGCTTTTACGGCCCGCTTCAAAATCATCAATCACCTTTGTCGCCTGCAGGCAGGTCCTCCTGATAGAAGGATTACTCGAGAACACGATATCGATTAAATCCATGGATTCCTGATAAAACATCCCTTCCAATTGAGACGCTGTTGCATTCGGTCTGCTGATTCTTGCCATAACACCGCTAATATCATGTACCAGAGAAGCAAGCACTGCATCCAGTTGCTCTTCTAGTTTCACATTCATCATATGCGATATCATAGCAGATAAAATTGAAACATTCAGAGAATGTTTGAACAAGAAATCCTCCGTACTTCGCAAGTTTTGAACAAAGTTGATTTTACGGTTTAAATTCCCATAATTTTTAATAATATTCGCAGCAATGACCTGAATTTTAATTGATTTTCTGGTTCTGACCATTTTATCCAGTTCTTCCTGAAGGGAAAATACCGTCATGGTTTGAAACCGTTCAAAAGCCAGATCATCTCTTGTCATAGGTGGAACCGGTTCTGCAGGTTCCAGAACAAAAATACCAATCAGACCAAATTTTTTAATACTATCAATACTATTTGTTGATAATTGCGAACTTCTTTCATATAACAAAACCCCATTTTTGTTATAGATTGGTCTCGCAAGGCGCATCCCAGTCTTCAACTCAGCTGTCTTAACAAAAAGCATTCTTTCATCCCCCAGTTTATCCCGTCCCAAATACTTAGTATTCCTAGACTTATTCTATTTTCCAAACTAACCTTAATTATAGTAACAAATAGGGCAAATAGCAAGAATTAAAAGAGAAAATCAGCCAGGGCATAATTACTAAGATCAATGCCTTTTTCCGTCAGTCTCAGAAAATCGCCTTCCATTTCTAACAACCCATCTTTCCTTAATTTTGCTATCTGACTTCCATAAACTTCTTCGATGGATTTGCAAAAACACTGTTTAAAATCCTCTATCGATATTCCACTCATAAGTCGTAGGCCCAAAAACATAAACTCTTCCATCTGTTCTTCTATCGTTAACTGTTGTATTTGACATTGTTTTTCTTGTATGTTGCCTAAGAGATACTGACTCATCAACTCTGTATTATTCCACCTTTTATTCTCATATAGAGAAGCGGATCCAAGACCAAATCCCAGATAATTCTTTCTCTTCCAATACCCACTGTTGTGATGACATTCTCTTCCCGGCTTTGCATAATTAGAAATTTCGTATCTATAATATCCATTTTCCAAAAGAATTTCTTTCGTTCTCTGGTACATCTTGCGTTCTACCTCTTCTTCTGGAAGACTTGGAAATCCGGATTTTGGTTTCCCATGATACCTGTTCCAGAATTCTGTTCCTTCCTCAATAATCAGGCTATAGGCTGAGATGTGTTCCGGATTCAGTTCAACAACTTTTCTTAACGTTTCTTCATAACTTTCTAACGATTGCCCTGGCAAGGCTGTCATAAGATCAACATTGATGTTCAAGAAACCGGCATCTCTGGCACTTTGAAATCCCTCTAGAAATTCTTCATACGTATGTACCCGGCCAATCTCTCTTAACTCACCATTCTGAGCACTCTGCAGGCCAATACTGATTCTGTTAAATCCCGCTTTTTTATATTGGCGTAGTTTCAGGACATCAATGGTTCCAGGATTACACTCCAGACTGATCTCCGCCTCATCAAGCACCCTGAATTCACACTTGATTCTTTCAAGAATTCTACAGACTAGCTCAGCCGCTGGGAAACTGGGAGTCCCCCCTCCAAAGAAGATACTTTCTACTGGCTGTTCTTTGTGTTTTGGGTCAGCATTCATAATTTCAACTTCTAACTGTTTGAAATATTCCTCCACCGTATCCTCTGCATAGCAAGCAGACAGGAAGTCACAATAGAGACATTTCTGCTTACAAAAAGGAATGTGCACATATACAAGATGCGCCGGGTTACCGGCGCACTCTTTTTCAATACAAAGTTGCCGCTCTTCGGGGCAGTTCTTTGCGTTTATCATGATTTCATCTCCCAATTCTCTATCAAAAGGATTGTTTTTTCTTTACTCACTATCTAATTTCAAAACACTCATAAAGGCCTTTTGTGGAATTTCAACATTTCCGACCTGTCTCATTCTCTTCTTGCCTTCTTTTTGTTTTTCCAGTAATTTTTTCTTTCTGGTAATATCTCCACCATAGCACTTTGCCAGAACATCTTTTCTCATTGCTCTGACTGTCTCTCTTGCGATTACCTTGCTTCCAATTGCTGCCTGAATCGGTATCTCAAATAATTGTCTCGGAATTTCATCTTTCAGTTTTTCACACATTTTTCTTCCTCGTTCATAGGCGGTATCCCGATGTACAATAAATGAAAGAGCATCTACTTCTTCTCTATTGATTAAAATATCCAATTTGACAAGTTCTGACCTTTCGTATCCCTTCATTGAATAGTCAAAGGAAGCGTATCCTTTTGATCTTGATTTCAATGCATCAAAGAAGTCATAAATAATTTCATTGAGAGGCAGTTCATATCGAAGCGTTGCTCTTTTTGCTTCCATATATTCCATCCCAAGATAGACACCACGTCTTTCCTGACATAGCTCCATGATACTTCCAATGTATTCTGTCGTCACCATGATTTCAGCGCTTACAATTGGTTCATCCATATAATCAATTTCAGAAGGATCTGGTAAATTGGTCGGATTCGTAAGCTCAATTGTTTCACCGTTGTTCTTGTGTACTTTATAGATTACACTTGGTGCCGTTGTAACCAGATCAAGATTATACTCTCTCTCCAGTCTCTCCTGAATAATCTCCAGATGGAGCAGTCCCAAAAAACCACATCGAAATCCAAAACCAAGTGCAACAGAAGTTTCAGGCTCATAATTCAAAGAGGCATCATTCAACTGTAATTTTTCCAAAGCATCTCTAAGATCAGGGTATTTCGCGCCATCTGCTGGATACATCCCACAGTATACCATCGACTGTACTTTTTTATAGCCTGGTAGTGGCTCTTTGCAGGGGGCTAGTGCATTCGTAATCGTATCTCCAACTGAAGTATCCTTTACATTCTTAATGGAAGCGGTGATGTACCCAACCATTCCAGCAGCAAGTTCTTCACAGGGAATAAACTGTCCTGCTCCAAAATATCCAACCTCAACGACGTCGGCGACAGCATTGGTCGCCATCATTAATATTTTTGTCCCCTTGCTGACTTTCCCTTCCATAATTCTACTAAAAATAATGACACCTTTATAAGAATCATACAACGAATCAAACACAAGTGCCTGAAGAGGTTTGTCATCACTTCCGCCTGGTGCAGGAATTTTTTTGACAATTGCTTCTAAAACCTCCTCAATCCCCATTCCATTTTTGGCAGAGATTAAGGGTGCATCATGTGCTTCAATCCCTATGACATCTTCTATTTCTTCCTTTACTCTCTCTGGATCTGCGCTTGGAAGATCAATTTTATTGATGACTGGAAATACATCCAGATTATGGTCAAGTGCAAGATATACATTTGCCAGTGTCTGCGCTTCAATCCCCTGTGCGGCATCCACTACCAAAATTGCTCCATCACAGGCTGCGAGACTCCTACTGACTTCATAGTTGAAATCAACATGCCCAGGTGTATCAATCAGATTAAAGATATATTCCTCTCCATCTTTGGCTTTATACACAGTTCTGACAGACTGTGCCTTAATGGTAATACCTCGTTCTCGCTCCAAATCCATATTGTCAAGGACCTGTGCCTGCATTTCTCTGCTGGTAAGGAGACCGGTTTTTTCTATAAGGCGATCCGCAAGGGTCGATTTACCGTGATCAATATGTGCCACAATACAAAAATTTCTAATTTTACTTTTATCTATAGGAGACATTTTACAATCCATTCCTCTCTGACTACGCTAATATTCTACGAGAGTATACCATAATTCCCCTCTCTATGTCTATCATTCCCTCTTCTAATTTCCTAATTTTCAATTCAAAATCGTTAAAAAATTAGTAATATAAAGTGGAAACCTATTGACATCACAATCATTATCCATTAAAATACTAAACATATGTGTAATTCGATACGTCCGTGTCCGGAATTGGTGTTGCACACGTTAACATTAATTAAACTATAATAGTAAAATAGGAGGTGCGGGTCTTGGCTAATATCAAATCTGCAAAGAAAAGAATTTTAGTAAACCAAACAAAAGCTGATAGAAATAAAGCAATTAAGTCAGGTGTTAAAACTTCAATTAAGAAAGTCGTTGCTGCTGTAGAAGCTGGCGATAAAGCAATTGCAACAACAGCTCTGACAGATGCTATTTCAACAATCGATAAAGCTACTTCAAAAGGCATATATCACAAAAATACTGCCGCAAGAAAAGTATCTCGTTTATCAATAGCTGTAAATAAAATGGCATAATGCTACTTCAAAACAGCCTCTACCGTCATAGAGGCTGTTTTTTTGTGTATTTCTTTCTAACTCTCTTTAATGACGTCCTCCACCACCACCGTGGGAATGTCCTCCAGCCGACATATGACCTCCACCACCCGACGAGGTCGTCTTGGGAATTCGTCGGGTGGTTACCATTTTATTCAATAGCCCATCTTCTTTTTTATCAAAATTCAGATGACCTGTTGCAATATAGGTTTCTGCATTGGTTGTTTTTTTGTTTTTCTTTCCAGCCATCTGGAACGAAATATAAGATCCCGTAGAAATTAGTGCAAGCACAAGAAGGACAAAGCCTGGCATCTTGTATTGGAAGGAAAACCCGCCCTCCATGGTAGCTGCCACCTGGTTCACATAGGTCACATACGCCTGATATGGATCTGCATTTGTCTGTTCAATCACCCGATCTATCAAGTCATTTATTTTATCGTTTGAAAAAGTATCTTCTGCTTTTCCAGAAGTGCTAAACCAGGTATAACGATACCCATCCGCTTCCCTTCCCCAATTGTCTAGATAGAGAACTCCATCACCATAGGCCTTATTATACCCAAATTTATGTTCGTCATAGAAATTATCGGCAAATACCATTGTATATTCTTCTACACTGAGGCTGCCCAGCACGTCTTCATACCCAAGCGCATATTTCTCTAAGGACTCATTCCAAGTAACCAGGACAATATCACATGCAATCAGACCTTCTTTTTCCGCAATCAGTTCCCGCAGGTTCTCTTCTTCTTCTGCAGACAGGACATCCGCATAATCAAAGACCCTCTCTGTTACCGTTGTCTCTGTATTGGACCTTGCAATTCTCTCCTTTGAAGTAAGGGAATTGAGTAAAAAAACAATCAGATAAACCACACATAAAATCCCCAGAATCAGGAATAAATATTTAAAATGTTTCAGATATTTTTTAACCATCACAAAACCTCCAATATTGAGAAAACAAGTCGGATCAAGGCCATGGTACCCAGAAAAACAGTAAGGCTGTATGCTGACATCTTTCCATAGGAAATAGGCGTATCACCTACAATTTTTCCAGTCTGTCCGTTGATATGAAATGGATACGTCTTCCCCCTGTATCCATAGTCATATTTCCATACAGGCATGAGTGCATAGTCTTTGCTCTTGGTCTCAGTATGAAATTCTTTTCTGACCGGTGTGATGCTCTGATAACCCTGAATCGAATTATGGAGTAGGTTTTCTGTGTCCAGTTCTGCTTTTGAAGCCGCTCTCCCTTCTAGCTCTTCTCCATTCTGGCTGTAGATTTCTCCCATAAATCCAGATAAATATTTTTCTTTGAACTCAGAAAGAGCATCATACTGGTAAGGTTCCATCAGATCCATGATCCCATCCTCCATTTTCAAAGAAGCATCAACCGGAATCTTGGTAAACTGGATTTTCATTTGTCTTGACACATTAAAATAAGAGGTCTCCGTATATTCCATTTCTCCAGCCGTCCAGACACGCACCTGCGTTCCCTTGCCTTCATAATCCATGTCTGCATCCAAATCATACAACCAGAAAGGAACATAGATGCCCTCAATCGTCTGTAGCTTGGTCTCTGATAAAAAAGAATCAGGAAGAAATACTTTTTTTCCAAATTCCTGTTGCAGAATCTCCTTGATTTTCTCTCTGCCCATTACGAACGGAAGAATCAGATGCGGTCTATATTCTCCCGTTATCCGTTCTTCAAAAATATTGTAATTTCCGCAATTAGCACATTTCCGCGCAATGTCTACCTCTCCTACTTCCAATGGAGCTCCACAAGAGGGACAAACAGACATTGTTTCCGCCTTTCTCTCTTCTTCACTGTCCATTCCGTCACAATAGGGACAATGCATTTTTTGATGTTCCGGATCGTATAAACTATTTCCACCACAGTTTTTACAAGCAAAGATCATGTTTTTTTACTCCCATCCGCCGCTTTAGCGGCATTCAAATCAAGGAGTGCGAATGTTCTATCTCGCATTTGCTCCCATCCGCCGCTTTAGCGGCATTTAAATC
>CANRNK010000099.1 GCA_947631985.1 uncultured Lachnospiraceae bacterium
TTCATGTGTGTGGGAGCGTTTACAGGAGCGTTCTTCTCCGTTGCTACAGTAGATATTATTACAATTCCAATCCTTAGGTTTGTAATCGCAATGATACTGGGTGCTTTAGCGGCAGCAGTTTTTGGAATCATTCTGGGGATTCCGGTTTTGAGACTGAAAGGGGACTATCTTGCAATTGTAACGCTTGCATTTGGTGAAATTATAAAAAATTTGGTGAATGTAATCTATATCGGAGTTGATAAAAATGGATTTCACTTTTCAATGAAAGATGCTGTTGCGCTAAAACTTGGAGAAGAGGGAAAAATTATTATAAATGGAGCACAAGGGATTACAGGTACTCCAAAAGATTCTACATTTACGATAGGAATTATAGTAATTCTGATTATCTTGTTTATTATTTTGAATTTAATTCATTCCAGAGCTGGAAGAGCAATTATGGCAATTCGAGATAATCGAATTGCAGCAGAATCAATCGGAATTAATATTACGAAATATAAACTGATGGCATTTACGCTTTCCGCATCGATGGCGGGAGTTGCAGGGGTTCTCTACTCACATAATTTATCTACGTTAACAGCACTTCCAAAGAATTTTGGCTATAATATGTCAATCATGATTCTCGTTTTTGTTGTGCTAGGAGGAATTGGAAATATTGGAGGTTCCATTCTCGCAGCAATTGCACTTACAATTTTGCCAGAATTACTAAGAGGACTAAACGATTATAGAATGCTAATGTATGCAATTGTATTAATTGCTATGATGATTTTTAACTCCAGTCCGAAAGCAATTGCATTTAGAGAAAAGTATTCGATAAAAAGATTTTTATCAAAAAAAACCAAAAGGGAGGATGTATAACATGGCATTATTAGATGTTAAGAACTTAGGAATTTCTTTTGGTGGTTTACGAGCTGTAGACTCTTTCCGTATAGAAATTGAAAAAGGTCAGTTGTATGGATTAATTGGGCCAAATGGTGCAGGAAAGACGACTGTTTTTAACATGCTAACAGGAGTTTATCTTCCAAATGATGGAAAAATCATTTTGGATGGAAAAGATATTACCGGAAAAAGAACAATTGATATTAATCATGCAGGGGTAGCAAGAACATTTCAAAACATTAGATTATTTAAAGAACTTTCTGTTCTTGACAATGTAAAAGTTGGACTTCATGAACAATTTAAATATTCGACAATCGCAGGGATTTTGCGCCTTCCATCTTATTTTAAAATTGAAAAAGCAATGAATGAAAAAGCAATCGAATTGTTAAGGGTTTTTGATTTAGAGAAAGAAAAGGATTATCTTGCTTCAAATCTTCCCTATGGAAAACAAAGAAAGCTTGAAATAGCAAGAGCACTGGCAACGAATCCGAAACTATTACTGTTAGACGAACCTGCTGCGGGCATGAACCCAAATGAAACAAAAGAATTAATGGACACGATACGATTTGTTCGTGACCAGTTTGATATGACCATTCTTTTGATAGAACATGATATGAAGCTGGTAGCTGGAATTTGTGAAAAATTGACAGTCCTGAATTTTGGGCAGGTACTTGCAGAAGGAAATACCGCTGAGGTATTACAAAACCCTCAAGTAATCACAGCATATCTTGGAGAATAGAAAGAGGAAAAAGTATGGCAATGCTTGAAATAAAAGATCTTGAAGTATACTATGGTGTAATCAATGCAATTAAAGGGATTTCATTTGATGTAAATCAAGGGGAAGTAATTGCTTTGATTGGTGCAAATGGTGCTGGTAAAACAACTATTTTACATACTGTTACAGGTCTGATTAATGGAACCGCTGGGAAGATTATGTTTAATGGAACAGACATCACAAAAATGCCTGCACACAAAATAGTTGAGTTGGGTATGGCACATGTTCCAGAGGGGAGAAGAGTTTTTTCTCAACTTACTGTTTTACAAAATCTTAAAATGGGAGCCTATACAAGAAAAGATAAGAAAGAAATTGAAGATACGTTGAAAATGGTTTACAAAAGATTTCCAAGACTGGAAGAAAGAAAGAATCAAGTGGCAGGTACATTAAGTGGTGGAGAACAACAGATGCTTGCGATGGGAAGAGCACTTATGTCTCATCCCAAAATCATTTTGATGGACGAGCCTTCCATGGGACTATCGCCAATTCTTGTTGAAGAAATTTTTAGTATTATCAGAGATATTTCTTCTTCTGGGACAACCGTATTATTAGTCGAACAAAATGCAAAAAAGGCTTTGTCAATTGCCAATAGGGCATATGTACTAGAAACAGGATCAATTGTACTGGAAGGAAAAGCGGATTTGCTCATGAATGATGAGTCAGTTAAGAAGGCATATCTTGGTGAATAGAAGTAAAAATTTACGGGAGGAGTAAAAATGGATAAACTAATCATTACAATTGCAAGAAGTTATGGTAGTGGTGGACGAACTCTTGGGAAAATGCTTGCGGATGAATTAGGAGTAAAATACTATGATCGTGAGTTGCTAAGACTTGCATCTGATGCAAGTGGAATTAATGAGTCCTTATTTGGACAAGTTGATGAAAAAATCAAAAACACTTCTTTGCTTAAAATCACTAAAAAGTTGTATAAAGGTGAAATAATTCCACCTGAAAGTGATGACTTTATTTCGGATGATAACCTGTTTAATTACCAGGCTAAGATAATCAAAGAGCTTGCTGAAGAGGAATCCTGTATTATCATTGGTAGATGTGCAGATTCTATTCTCAAGGATCGAAAAGATATTTTACGCTTATTCTTTTATGCACCACTTGAAGATTGTATTGCGAGAGAGAAGAGCCAGTCTGGTGGTTCAGAAAAAGAAATTATTAAAAAAATTCAAAAAATTGATAAGCATCGTTCAGAGTATTACAAGTACTATACTGGAAAAGATTGGAATGATGCCAGAAACTATGATTTTTGTCTGAATACTGCTTCGATGAGTTATGAGCAATTAATTGAAGTAGTTAAAAATTACATCAAAACCTTTAAAAGATAATTCTTAAAAAACCTCCTACTTCATTTGACTTTAGTAAGTTAAAAGTAAATGAAGTAGGAGGTTTTGTTTTACAAATCTGAAGATAGGATTGTTATCTCGACAAATTTTAAATTTGGATCAGCGGAAGTTGCCACCCAATTTTTTTCTTCTTTTACAACAGTGATTTGTATGGAAGTGTTCAAATCAATATCTGTTGTGATACCGTCATCTGTATAATAAAGAGATTGAAGAGGTTGTAAATTACTTGAAAAACCTATCAGTTCAAGCGAAGTATGATCCATTTCCCCTGTATTATTTGCAGTATTTCCAAGAACTAAAAGTTTATTCGGCCTTATGAAAAGTGCAAATTCTTCAAGTGAAAAAGATAAATAATGATGTCCTTCCGACAAGACTTCATAGGTTTTTTTCATTTGCTGATCAAACCGAATCATTAACATTTGCTCAGGAAGATATACATATCGCCCTGATGAATTCTGAATATAAAGAGGTGCAATCATGAGTGAGTCTCCTACTAATAACTGATCCTCTATAGAGACGGCTAAAGAATCTTGTGAATATTCGAATGAGAGAGGAGAAAAAAATAGGGTATTTAATTTAGCGGCCTTAATATATTCACTATACAAGTACGGAATCAGTTGATATCTAAATTTAAGTAATTTTGAAAAATACCGTGAAGATGAAAATTGATATAATTCCTGATTTCTTGTTCCAAGAGCGCTATGATTTCTCATAAGTGGTGTAAAAATACCAAATTGTAACCATCGTACCATCAAATCATAAGTAGTGTTACTTCCAAAGCCTCCTAAATCAGCGCCACAATAAAGAAATCCACACATATTAAGGGATGGCATCATTTTAATATTTAGTAGGAGATGCTCCCACCAGGAACTATTATCTCCGGTCCAGATACCACCATATCGATGCATTCCAATATAGGACGATCTGGAAAAGAGTAAAAATCTCTTTGATGGATTTATTTTTTTTAATCCTTCAGAAGCAGAACGTGTCATCATATACCCATATAAATTGTGAACCTTTTCATGTACAACAGTTTGACCCTTGATGTGATGAAAAAACCGTCTATAGTCTTTTGGGTTATTTGCAATTCCATTAATTGCTTCCTTCATTGCAAAAGTCTCTTGTATGCCTATATTTGAATTTCTAATAGAGTCGAGATAATCGAAAGCTTCCTTTAAACCTTCCTCAGAATAAAAGATTGCGGGTTCATTCATATCATTCCAAAAACCCTCTATTCCAAAGTCTGTTAAAAAACGATACTTCTCGCCAAACCATTTTCTAACTTCTGCATTCATAAAATCAGGGAAGTGTACTCTTCCTGGCCAAACAGCGGCTACAAAGGGTGAATTAGAAGCATCTACACAAAAATAATTGTTTTTGATTCCCTCTTCATATATCAGATAGTCTTTTTCAATTTTTACTCCAGCATCTATAATGGGAACTAATTTAATTCCATCTTTTTGTAGATCACGAACCAATTTTCCAAAATCTGGAAAACGAGAGTTATCAATCGTAAAGTCTTTATAGTCTTCCATATAGTCAATATCCATATAAATTGATTCTAAAGGAATGTCCAAGGTTTTGTGTTTCTCAACTATTTCATAAAAATCCGAATCACTTTTATATCCCCAACGACTTTGCTGATATCCAAATGCCCATCTTGGAGGAATATAGGATTCCCCAATTAAGTTTCGAAAAGAGCTTATGATTGATTTCAAAGTTTCCTCTAAAATAATATAAATAGTATAATCTTTTGATTTGCTGGTAATTCTTAATTCACTGTAA
The DNA here is from genome assembly GCA_947631985.1 of uncultured Lachnospiraceae bacterium. Lineage (GTDB taxonomy): Bacteria > Bacillota > Clostridia > Lachnospirales > Lachnospiraceae > SZUA-378. The sequence goes on from CANRNK010000099.1 coordinate 4,792, forward strand.
TCAGAATATCCAATATCAAATGTAACTTGCTCCGAGCAGTCAATGAAAAGACCAAAGCGATCGCTTCCATTGATTAATAAAAAGTTATGTGCCCCATACATTGAATTTAAATCAGGTGTATGCGTAGGGGTATCACTACAAAGACTATGAAAAAGGTAACCTCTTTTATTGATTCCACGGCTACTCTCACCCAGACCATATACACAAGTGCTTTTCTCTAACAAATAGGAGAGATCTAAGTTAATCTCTTCATGTAAAAAAAATGGAATGGATTCAGGACATGCGTCTATGTCCAAAACGACGGCGTCTGTTGGAAAAGGATTTCCAAATACATACTTTTTAATCATTTGTTTCCCCTTTTAATCTGTATTATTAAAATTAATGGTTTACAGGTAATGTTCTGATTAGAAAATAGTTGCAATTGCATAGTTTAAATTGATTTACTTAATTTCATTCCTTAATTCATTAATAACATTATATGTTGATAGTATAAAATATTCTTATTTTATTATTACAAATAATAGCAATATATTTACATTTATTATAAGATAAGAAAGAGAATTCATTTATAAAAGAATAAACCAGAGTATAAATATCAATAGGGATAGAAATGAAATAGGGAAAATGGTTTGGAGGATAAAAGATGCATCAAGAAATATATAGGGAAACAAGTATCCATGGATCGGTTTTATTTCCTTTTGAATGCTATATTCAGAATTCAGATAAATCATTGCTAGTCAAAGATCACCATTGGCATGATGAGATGGAGTGGATTTATATTGTGGAAGGAAAAATACAGATAGAGATTAATCTCAAACAATTTGTTGTTTCTAAAAACAACCTTATATGTGTACCAAGAGGTGCATTGCATAAAATAAGAACATTAGGAAAATGTCTTTACTATGCGTATGTATTTCAATTTCAGATGTTACAGGCTTCTATTTATGATATCTGTGAAAGCGAATATTTAATGCCACTGCTTAATGGGGAAATAAGCTTCTTAAAAGTGATAAAAATTGTAAATGAGGATCAAAAAAGAATTTTGCTTGAGTTAGAAAAAATAGTTGGGATATCTAAAACAAAAGAATTGGCATGGCAAATTGAAGTGAAAGCATCTTTACTTAAAGTGATTGCATTACTGATCAAATTTAATTTTATTGAAAAAGAAGAATCTATAAGGAGAGCCAATTCATTGGAAAAATCTGAAAAAATGAAAAAAGTGCTTACTTATATAAGAGAACATCTTCAGGAAAAGATTTACATACAGGATCTTTCCGGTTTGATTTCCTATAATAAAACATATTTTTGCAGATATTTTAAGGAAACAACAGGTTTTACTCCAGTTGAGTACATCATACATTTGAGAATTGAGGAAGCAACAAGAATGATAAGAGAAACAGATTATAAAATAATTGATATCTGTTATATGTCTGGATTTGAAAACATAAGCTACTTTATAAAAAAATTCAAAGAACAAAAAAAATTTACACCAAAAAAATATGAAGAATTATGCAAGAAAACAGAGAAATTAAAGTAAAAAATTAATGCGATTGTTTATACAAGTCAGGAGCATTTCAAGACTTGTATAATGACAAAGAAGGGGTTCTATACTATAATGAGGAAGAATTAATGCTAGAGAGGGGATTTTAAAAAGGAAGATGAGAGATGACGAAAATAAAGTAAGACAGATTGAACTTACAGAAGTTACAAAACTAATAAAAGAGATGTGTATTGAAGCGAATCATTTCTTAAGTAAGGACGTGGAAGATTCAATTTGCGAGGCAAAGGAAAAAGAAGAATCTATACTTGGTAAACAGATTCTTAGCCAGATATGTGAAAATATGCAGATAGCAGGGAAAGAAATGATTCCAATTTGCCAAGATACAGGAATGGCAGTCGTTTTCTTAGAAATTGGACAGGATATTCATTTTACTGGAGGGCTTTTGGAGAAAGCGGTAAATGAAGGAGTCAGACAAGGATATGAGGAAGGGTTTTTGCGAAAATCTGTTGTATCAGACCCACTTATCAGAAACAATACAAATGATAATACACCCGCTATTATACATTCTGAAATAGTAGAAGGAAGGAATTTGAAAATAATTGTTGCTCCAAAAGGTTTTGGGAGTGAAAATATGAGTAAAATCTTTATGCTAAAACCATCTGATGGAATTGACGGAGTTAAAAATGCAGTTTTGACAACGGTAAGAGATGCTGGCCCAAACGCATGTCCACCTATTGTTGTCGGTGTTGGAATAGGTGGAACTTTTGAAAAGTGTGCAATCTTGTCAAAAAAAGCACTTTTAAGAAATCTTGGTGAAAGGGCAGACAATAAAAATATAAATGAACTTGAAAAAGAATTATTAGAAAAGGTGAATCAATTAGGAATTGGACCAGGTGGACTTGGTGGAAGTACAACGGCACTTGCTGTTAACATTGAAACTTTTGCAACACATATTGCGGGGTTGCCGGTTGCAATCAACATTTGTTGTCATGTAAACAGGCATAGCACAAGAACTATCTAGTAGTTTTAGTTCTGTTTCTTCTATATATAGTGTATTTGATTGATGATGTAAGCGTTATGAAAGGAGTATTATGGAAAAATATATTAGTCTTCCCCTAAAAGAGGAGGATATTAGAAGTTTAAAAGCAGGCGATATGGTGTTCTTAAGTGGCGAATTATACACAGCACGCGATGCAGCGCATAAAAGAATTTACGAAGCGATTCAAAGCAATCAGAATCTAAAGATTCCATTAGACGGAATTACACTATATTACATGGGACCATCTCCTGCGAGACCAGGAAAAGTAATTGGATCCGCAGGACCAACAACGGCAAGCAGAATGGATAAATATACCCCAACGTTACTTAATCTGGGATTAAAAGGGATGATTGGAAAAGGAAAAAGATCCATGGAAGTTAAGCAGGCAATGATTAAAAATAAGGCGGTTTATTTTGCAGCAATCGGTGGAGCAGGGGCATTATTGTCTCAGGCAATTAAAAGTGTTGTTATTGTTGAATATGAAGATCTTGGAACAGAAGCAATCAGAAAATTAGAGGTAGAAAATTTTCCAGTTATTGTTGTGATTGATTCAGACGGTACCGATTTATATGATAATTATAATGGGGAAATGAAATAAGTCTTATTTCAAAATCGATAAAGGAGACTAAAGTATGACCAGAATTGCAATGATGGTAGCAAGATTATTTTTAAAAGTACCTTATTATCTTTATAAAATTTCAAAAGCAGGGTCAGGAAAAGCAGGTTCTCTTGAAGAAGGATATGCATGGTGTAAATATGCAACGATAAAAGCAAATCGTGCAGGTAAAGTTACAATTATAAGTTCTGGAATAGAGAACCTTCCGAAAAAAAATGGTTTTGTTATGTTCCCAAATCACCAGGGGCTATATGATATGCTTGCGTTTTTGGAGTCATGCCCGGTTCCTTTTTCTTTTGTCATTAAAAAAGAAGTAAAGGATATCATACTTCTAAAACAAGTAATTGCTGCAACGAAGTCAATTCCCATTAATCGTGAAGACCTTCGACAGTCTATGCAGGTAATTCAGACAATTACAGAAGAAGTTAAAAAGGGAAGAAATTTTCTAATCTTTGCAGAGGGAACAAGAAGCAAAGAGGGAAATAAGTTACTTGATTTTAAAGGGGGGAGTTTTAAGAGTGCTGTAAAAGCAAAGTGCCCTATTGTGCCCTGTGCATTGATAGACGCCTATAAACCTTTTGACGAAGCTTCAATCAAGCCTGTTACGGTTAGATTGCAATATCTGCCTGCAATCTATTATGATGAATATAAAGATATGAAAACAACAGAAATTGCAGAGGAAGTGAAAAGTAGAATTGAAACAGCGATTTTTCAACAGTTGGAAGAAATAACAAAAAATCTTGATTTAGCAAAAAGCAATTGACAAAGAAAGTATGCTACAGTATAATTACTTTTGCGTCATCGGTCAGACAGATAATTTAATATTGGTAGAGGTCATTCAGATTATGGAGAAATACTCAAGAGGCTGAAGAGGCGCCCCTGCTAAGGGTGTAGGTCGCTTACGCGGCGCGAGGGTTCAAATCCCTCTTTCTCCGCTTTTAACTTTACCACTATAAAAAGAATCCTGCTCTTGCAGTGAATTCTTTTTTTTTGCCTCTGACGTAAAAGTTAAAACAGTAATTCGTTATGTTAATAGTACGTAATTATTGTGTAAATATTATAGTGATTTGTTCTTGACAAACAAAAAGTTGTAGTGCTATAATAAAAACCCACCGCGAAAAGAACAGTCGGCTGGGAAATAAAAAAAGATAAAAAAGATGTTGACAAG
>CANRNK010000100.1 GCA_947631985.1 uncultured Lachnospiraceae bacterium
ATAAATGAAATTCCACCTTCTTTAATTTCAACTGTAATTGAAGTTGCACAAGCATCAATTGCATTCTCTACCAATTCTTTTACAACACTTGCAGGTCGTTCTACTACTTCGCCAGCTGCAATCTGATCAATCGTATGATTGTCTAAAATCTTGATTTCTTTCATAGAACCCTTTCTTTCTCGAATTGAATTACCATCTGTTTTTTAATTTGTTTTGTAAGGCATGTAATTTATTTAATGCATCAAGCGGCGTCAATGTTGTAATGTCAATTGTCAGAAGTTCATTTAAAATATCTTCCTCTTTGACTGTGTCAAACAGAGAAATTTGTTTTAAATCCACCTCATCTAATACCATTTTTTTTACTTCTTCTTTTTTATAGGATGCAATATCCTGTACTTTTTGCGTAATATCGTTATCTGATAGTTGCGCAACCAGTTCCTTTGCTCGCGAAATAACCGAATCTGGAATTCCTGCCAACTTTGCCACCTGAATCCCATAGCTTTTATCTGCACCACCTTTAATGATCTTGCGTAAAAACACAATATCATCCCCTTTTTCTTTGACGGCAATGCAGTAATTATTCACATTGCTGATTTTTCCTTCTAGTTCAGTCAGCTCATGATAGTGGGTTGCAAATAAAGTTTTTGCACCAAGAAGCTTTCGATTACTAATGTGTTCAATCACGGCCCACGCTATACTTAGTCCGTCAAAAGTAGAGGTTCCTCTTCCTATTTCATCCAGAATCAAAAGACTGTCAGACGTTGCATTTCTTAAAATATTTGCAACTTCATTCATTTCAACCATAAAAGTACTTTGACCACTTGCAAGATCATCAGAAGCACCTACCCGGGTAAAAATCCTGTCTACGATTCCTATTTCAGCTTCTCTTGCCGGAATAAAAGAACCAATCTGAGCCATAAGAACAATGAGTGCAGATTGTCTCATATAAGTTGATTTTCCAGCCATATTCGGCCCTGTGATTACTGAGATCGCATGATTTTCATTGTCCAGGTAAGTATCATTTTCAATAAAAAGATCATGCTCAATCATTTTTTCCACGACAGGATGTCTTCCACCTTTAATCTCTATTACACCATTTCGATTGATTGTAGGCCTCGAATAGTGATTCCGTTCTGCGACAAGTGCAAGTGTTGTAAATACATCCAGTCTGGCTACTGCTTTTGCAGTTCTTTGAATCCGTGAAAGTGAAAGTGCTATTTGATCTCTGATTGTACAATAAACATCATATTCCAAGGTATATAATTTGTCTTCTGCGTTTAAAATTGTATCTTCTAATTCTTTTAAACGTGTTGTCGTGTATCTTTCTGCATTGGATAACGTCTGCTTGCGAATAAAATCATCTGGGACCAGGTTCAGATAAGAATTGGTCACTTCGAAATAATAACCAAATACTTTGTTGTATTTGATACGAAGATTTTTGATTCCTGTCTTTTCTCTCTGCACATCTTCCAGCTCCGCCAGCCAGTTCTTTCCTTCTGTCTTGGCAAGCCGCAACATGTCAATGTCCTGATGAAAGCCATCTTTAATCAAGGAACCTTCCTTCACTGTAATTGGTGCATCTTCCATAATGGATGTCTCAATCAGATGATAGATGTCCCGAAGATCATCCATTTCCCGCTCCAGTTTTGTTATGAGTGCAACTTCAAAATCACGAAGTAACACTTTTATGTGCGGAATCATTTCAAGTGATTTTTTAAACGCAATCAGATCTCTTGGAGATGCTGTTTTATAAGACACTTTACCAAGTAACCTTTCCAGGTCATAAATTGCAGATAAGTATTCTCTGATTTCATCCCTTACTACAGGATTTCCTAAAAATGTATCCACTGCATCCAGTCTGTCATCTATTTCTTTTACATCGATCAACGGTTGCTCCAGATACGTTCTAAGTGTTCTTGCTCCCATTGCAGTCTTTGTCTTGTCAAGTACCCAGAGAAGAGAGCCTCTTTTATTCTTATCTCGTAGTGTCTCTGTAAGCTCCAGATTTCTTCTGCTTGAGCTATCAAGGAGCATGTATTTTCCCGAATTGTAAGGACATATTTTGGTAAAATGAAGAAATGAACTTTTCTGGGTCTGATAGAGATATTGCAATAAGGATCCAGCCGCAATCAGCCCTGCAGAAAACTCTTCTATCCCAAGACCTGTAAGCGTTCCCACCTTAAAATGTTCCTGTAATAACTTTTTACAAGTATCATCATCAAAATACCAGGCTTCTAAGGGATAAATCGCAGTGTTATATTTTTGTTTTAATTCTTCTATCTCAATTCCACTCATTAAAAGAGCATGATTACAGATGATTTCTGTCGGAGAATATTTTGCAATTTCATCAAGTAATTTCCGAAGATCATCCACTTCTGTGAGATAATAATCTCCTGTTGTAGCATCTGCAATTGAAATTCCAGTCTTATCAGTCAGGTATACAATACTCATAAGATAGTTGTTTTTTGTCTCTTCAAGTGCCTGAATATTCTGATTCGTTCCTGGGGTAACAACACGCACAACTTCCCGTTTCACGATCCCTTTTGCAAGTTTTGGATCTTCTACCTGCTCGCATATCGCTACTTTCATACCACGCGATATCAGCTTATTCAGATAACCATCCAGTGCATGATATGGTATTCCACACATCGGGGCACGTTCTTCCAGTCCACAGCTTTTCCCTGTCAAGGTGATTTCTAATTCTTTTGAAGCGATAAGTGCATCTTCGAAGAACATTTCATAAAAATCTCCAAGTCGATAGAAAAGGATACAATCCTGATATTCTTTTTTTGTTTCTATATAATGCTGCATCATTGGCGTAAGTGTTTGGGTCTCCAAGAATGTTCTCCTTTTATCACATTTTTTATCTGTTTCAAGCCAGTTTAGACCTTACAAATATAACACAAATAAAAATGATTGTAAATTAAACGGGGTACTCAAAGTGAATCCAAAACTACATGATTATGTATTATTAAAATATATGTCTTTACCTTGACAAACAGGGAAAAAGGGAATAATATCAGCATGTCTGTGATGACAAAACAAATCTTATGAGGAGATTATTCTATGAAACCAAAATTGTTTTCCATACTAAAGCATGCTGATACTGAGCTAAAAAATGGTCAGATCACAAAAGATATTATATCCGGCATCATTGTTGCGATTATCGCACTACCACTATCAGTCGCCCTGGCTATTTCATCAGGTGTCACCCCTGATAAGGGACTAGTCACAGCAATTATTGCCGGTTTTTTAATTTCATTTTTAGGGGGCAGCAGGGTTCAGATTGGCGGTCCAACCGGTGCATTTGTTATTATTGTTTATGGAATCATCAAACAGTACGGTGTGAGCGGTCTTACCATTGCAACGATCATGGCTGGCGTGTTCATGATTTTTTTTGGATTGATGAAGTTTGGAAGTATTATCAAATATGTCCCTTACCCAACAACGACTGGTTTTACTGCCGGTATTGCTGTCACACTGCTATCAACTCAGATTAATGATTTTTTTGGACTTGGAATCAAAGATGTTCCTTCGGAATTTTTTGAAAAATGGGCTGTTTTTTTGCAAAACTTCTCCCAATTACACGTTCCCACTTTATTAGTCGGTATTTTTTCAGTCCTTATCATTATTCTTTGGCCAAAAATAAATAAAACAATCCCCGGATCTCTTATCGCTTTGATTGCATCTACCTTGCTCGTTACTTTTTTCAAGCTTCCTGTTGAAACAATTGGTAGCCGGTTTGGTGAAATCTCTAGTGACATTAAATTAATTGATTTCGGCTCTTTAACAATTTCTTTTCAAACATTAAGGGAGCTAATCCGTCCTGCATTAACAATTGCATTCCTTGCAAGCATTGAATCTCTTCTTTCCGCAGTTGTTGCAGATGGAATGATTGGAAAAAAACACAACTCCAACATGGAACTTGTTGCTCAGGGAATCGCCAATATTGGTTCCGCTATATTTGGAGGGATTCCTGCAACGGGCGCCATTGCCAGAACCGCTGCAAATATTAAAAATGGCGGTCGCACCCCTATTTCCGGTATCATACATGCACTTGTTCTTCTCCTAATCATGAAGTTGTTTATGCCACTTGCAAGCCTGATTCCCATGACATCCCTTGCTGCAATTCTAGTAGTAGTCGCATATAATATGAGTGAATGGCGCGCCTGCAAAGCATTACTGAAATCTACAAAAAGTGATATCGCAGTTTTAATGACCACTTTTGTTTTCACCGTCGCATTTGACCTTGTTGTTGCAATTGAAATTGGTATGGTAATCGCAATGTTTTTATTTGTAAAACGAATGGCTGACTCCATGAATATTTCAGAAATAGGAAGCGCTTCTAGTCAGTTTAGAGCAATTACAACCGAAGATGATGAAGAGAACTACCAAGAGGATGATCTACACAAGAATTTAAGCAAAGAAGTCTTCCTTTATGAAATAAATGGTCCTTTATTTTTTGGAGCTGCCAACAAGTTCCTAGACATTATGAACGAAATCGACAGACATTCAAGTATTATCATCTTTAAATTGAGAAATGTTCCAAATATGGATGCAACTGCTTTTGATGCACTTAAGCGAATCAACAAACGTTGCCGTGACAAACGTATTTTAATCCTTTACGCAGAAATGAATGAACAACCTTACAAGTTACTTTTAAATACAGGGTTTGTTTCAAGCAATGGAGATGATCGTTTTTTTAATACAACAGCGGAGGCAATCCAAAAAGCGAACGAAATCATTGCCTGTAAAAAAGAATCCAGAAAAAAAAGATAAGCATTTCGCTTATCTTTTTTTCTATGATTACGATAAAATAGTAGCCAGAAATTTTTTTGTTTTTTCCTGGTTCGGATTGTTAAATAACTTATCCGGACTTCCTTCTTCTATAATGTATCCATCATCCATATATACAACATAGTTAGACACATCTCTTGCAAATGACATTTCATGCGTAACAACAATCATCGTAAGACCTTCCCTTGCCAGCGTTTTCATAACCGACAAGACTTCCCCTACCATAAGTGGATCAAGCGCTGAGGTTGGTTCGTCAAACAATAGTAATTCCGGCTCCATAGACAACGCCCGTGCAATGGCAACTCTCTGTTTCTGGCCACCTGAAAGCTGCCTTGGTTTTGCATTGATAAAGGGTTCCATCTCTACTTTTTCTAAAAAATGCATTGCTTTTATCTTTGCTTCCTCTTTACTTCTTTTTAAAACTTTAATCTGCCCTACCATACAATTTTCTAGCACACTCATATTGCTAAACAAATTAAAATTCTGAAAAACCATGCCTACCTTGGTTCGATAATCTGGTATGTCATTTTTTCTGTCCAAAATCGGATTGCCATGAAACAAAATCTCTCCACCACTTGGTATTTCCAGTAAGTTAATACACCGCAGCATGGTCGATTTTCCAGACCCAGATGCCCCAATTACCGAAATTACATCTTTTGCATTCACTTTAAAGTTAATATCACGTAGAATCACGTGATTTCCAAAACTTTTTTCCAAATGGGACAATTCTAAAATAGGTGTCATATATAAAACCCAAGCCTTTCTCACACTACAGTCGTTTTTTATTCATCTGGTTCCCAATATCCATATGATTAGCCAACTCATAATTATCACTGCCATCCAGATATTTTTCAAAAAGTCGAAGTAGTCTGGAAACAGATACTGTCATGGTCAAATAGATCAGCATGACAATTGATGCAGATTCAAAGTAGGTGTAAAGTGCACCTGATACACTTTTGTGTACAAAAAACAAGTCAACAATACTAATCACAGAAAGTACTGATGTGTCTTTAATATTAATGATTAGATTGTTTCCAATCTGTGGGAGGATATTTCTAAATGCCTGTGGAAGGATAACATTCATCATAGATTGCACATGATTCATTCCAATCGACTTGGCCCCTTCCATTTGCCCCGGGTCTACCGAAATAATTCCACCTCTCACAGATTCTGCCATATAAGCACCTGTATTAACCGATACAACCAGAAAAGCTGCCTGCCACATTCCAAGCTGAATTCCCCAGATCTGGGCTAGTCCATAATAAATAAAAACCGCCTGCACAATCATAGGAGTTCCTCTAAATAACTCTACATACATATGCAAAAAAGTCTGTACCGCTTTTATCAGAAAAACTTTTACTTTAGAATCTCTATCCAGATTTAGTGGAATCGTCTGAACAACACCTGCTGCAAATCCAATCAGGCACCCAATAATTGTAGCTACAATTGCAATTGCCAATGTTGTACCCGCACCTGCCAGATAGGACATCCCATAACTTTGTAAAATATATATGATCCGTTCAAAAAAATTCATTTCAGAAATCATATCCGATTTCTCCTTCGCTGTTCATACACCCCATTAGGAAAGAGGTTGTACGGAAATTGCTTCATCCATCATTTTATTATAATCATCTGTTGTCATCTTATCAAGTACGGTATTGATTTTTTCAAGCAATTCCGAGTTGCCTTTCTGAACAGAAATACCAATATTTATCTCTTCTTCTGAAACGGCAAAGTCATCCCCTGTTTTGGCAAAATCCAAAATCTTCATGTCGGGATAGGCTACACATGCTGCTTTCGCTGTTGGCATATCTGTGACAATCAGATCTACTCTGTCAGAGTCAAGTGCAACTAACATAGAAGGTGCGGATTCCTGTGCCGGTAAGATGTTAGCATCTGTAATCTGAGACAGGCAAACATCATACCACACTGTTCCAAGCTGTGAAGTGCAAGTGGCTCCAGCCAGATCACTTAAGCCTTTTGCATTCGCATATACACTATCTCCATTGGTCAGTGTCACAATCGATGCATAATAATATGGATTTGTGAAATCCACCATCTGCAGACGTTCCGAAGTAATAGATTGTCCTGCAATTACACAATCAACCGTTCCCGATTGTACTGCTGGAACCAACGAATCCCAGTCTAATTTCACGATTTGAAGCTCATATCCTAATTCATCTGCAATTTTCTTGGCAATCATGACATCATATCCATATGCATAATCTGAACTATCATTGATTTTAACCGCGCCATTTGCTTCATCTGGCTGTGTCCAGTTATACGGCGCATAACTACATTCCATTGCAACCTTAAGTACTTTGTCCGAGGATGCATCTTTTGCTCCTCCGGCACATCCTGTAAGCATTGCAGCTGCTAGTAGCATGGTTGTAATTGTTCTTAAATTATTCTTCATCATTTTCAGCTCCCATCTGCGACCTTTGGTCGATCTTTAAAAAAAAGGCAAAATAGAATACACTATCCTGCCTCTTTGCATTGTTTGGTATTTATTGTTTGATGTTTATTTTTTGGTGATATAACCTTGTGCTTTTAACAACTCAGCACATAAAACAGCGCCACCCGCAGCTCCACGAACTGTATTGTGAGAAAGTCCTACAAATTTAAAATCATACACATGATCTTCTCTGATTCTGCCTACGGAAACTCCCATTCCATTCTCATAATCAACATCTGCTTTGACCTGTGGTCTGTTATCTTCCTCTAAATACTGGATAAATTGCTTTGGTGCACTTGGAAGTTCTAACTCCTGTGGTACCCCTTTAAAATTAACAATTTTATCAATCAGCTGCTCTTTTGTCGCTTTTTTTCTAAATTTAACAAAAACAGCTGCAGTATGTCCATTTAATACCGGAACTCTGATACATTGACATGTAATCACTGGAGAGGTTGCAGGTTTAATTACGCCATCTTCAATCGTTCCCCAAATTCTAAGTGGCTCTTTTTCAGATTTTTCTTCTTCTCCACCAATGTAAGGAATAATATTTTCTACCATTTCAGGCCATTCTTTAAACGTTTTACCTGCACCTGAGATTGCCTGATAGGTTGTGGCAACCACTTCAAACGGCTCAAATTCACTCCATGCAGTAAGCACTGGTGCATAACTTTGAATAGAACAATTTGGTTTCACCGCAACAAATCCTCTCGTTGTACCAAGTCTCTTTTTCTGAAATTCAATCACCTTCATGTGATCAGGATTAATCTCTGGAATTACCATCGGAACATCTGGCGTCCATCTGTGAGCACTATTGTTGGATACAACAGGTGTTTCCGTTTTTGCATACGCTTCTTCAATTTTCTTAATTTCATCTTTCGTCATATCAACTGCACTAAATACAAAATCAACTTCTGCTGCCACTTTTTCAACTTCATTTACGTTCATGACGATTAATTTCTTAACCTGTTCTGGCATTGGAGTATCCAGTTTCCAACGATCTCCTACCGCTTCCTCATACGTTTTCCCGCTTGATCGTTCACTAGCCGCAATTGTAGTCACTTTGAACCAGGGGTGATCTTCTAATAGCGCAATAAAACGTTGCCCAACCATACCTGTACCACCAAGGATACCAACCTTTAATTTTTCACTCATTTTTCATTCTCCTCTTTTTTTTGAGGTAGTGTCAAGTCTGACACCCCTTTTTTCTTTAAAAACCTTTATTATTCAAGGGTTACAGAGCTTTTTAAAATAAAAAAACAATGCCCCCCTTTTTCGGTTATAATTAGAGTTACCACACAATAATTAAACTCAAAAGAAAGGTCATTGTTATGGACTCAATTATACTCTATTTACTTTCAATTATTCAATACCAATATAAACAAATCTGCTGGTTATTAAATTTCATCTGTAGATACATTCCTCTCAAGCAGTGGGCATTTGATGATTCCCATTCACCTAAATATCAGAAATTCAAGGTAGATGAGCTTCCACTCATCACTGATTTTAAACAGGATTGGACCTACAAAGACCTGATTCCTTACTTCGAAAAACGTTACGGAAAAGAAATCAAGCCGATCTCTCGCCGCTCCGATTGTGATATTTCTGATGAATGCGTCTGCCCTCGTTGTGGCGCCCCTAAAATATTCCTCTATAAGAACAATGGATCCAAGGGACAAATGCTTTGCAAAGTATGTGACACAAAATTTGCGCCAACTGAAAATAAGTTTTCTTCCACCAAACTCCGCTGTCCTCATTGTAGCAATGCCCTTGTTCCCAAGAAGAACCGTAAACACTTCATCATTCACAAATGTGTGAATCC
>CANRNK010000101.1 GCA_947631985.1 uncultured Lachnospiraceae bacterium
GGATGTACAGTTTGAATAAGATGCTGTTACATAGGCTAATGGGATTGATCTACGCATACTTCATCTCCTCCAAGAAAACGATATAAAAAGAAACTCTCTTCATCAATTGTGGCACATGCCTGACGAAGAAACATCTGATTCGCCACTTCCGGAAAGTCTTCTTCATCCAAAGACTCAAATCCGTTATCTCCAATTTTTCCCCAGACAATCTTACTGTAAATATAATCTTCATCGCCTATAACAAATGAGTTATAGTCATCATACAAAAAAGCAAGATTTGAGTTCTTGGCGACAACAATTCCCGGTTTCTTAAATTCCTTTAATGTCATCGTTTCCATTTCTGCTCTTTTAATTGTCTAAACCCATCATGCGGTGCATACACAGCATATTCTCCATTATCCGGTTTTGTAATTAACTGCTGAAATGCATCTGCAATCTTCTGCAGTGCTTCAACTACCTCTTCAACTTGGTTCATATTCAAGTTTTCCATTTCACACTTATTCATATTGCCTCCATGAAAAAAGCAGCATTACCTGCTGGCAACACTGCTATAATGATTGTTGTTTATTCTTTTGTTTCTGTTGCCACTGTTCCAGTAGCTTAATGATGGTATCTTCCATCTGCTTTGGTGTATAGCTCTTAGGAAAATACTTCTTTAACACATCTGGTTTAATTGTAACCTTATCCATATCCACTTTCTTCTCCTCACTCATAATGGCACACATAGCATCAATACCACAGTGCCCATCCTGTGACAGCTTCTTAATTCGCTGTGCTTGTGATAAAGTTGGTGGCGCACCGCCATATTCCATAGCAGAAATGAACTGCGTTTGCTCAAATGGCTTTAGATATGACAACTCAACTGCCGGATTAAATGAAATCTGCTTGGCATCCACCATATCCAGAAGTTCCGGAATAAGATTTGTAAGACGGATATAGCGTTTAACTTGTGACCTACTATCTCCTACCTCTTCAGCTATTTGAGAGGCAGTATCTAACTTTGGTCCAACTTGGACCGAAGTTAAATCCGTTCGTTCTCCCTGTCTCTTCATCGCTTCCATTTTCAACTTATAGCTCCATGCCTTTTCACTCGGTAAGATATTCTCTCTCGCCAAGTTACTATCTACCATCAAAATAATGGCGGCATCATCATCCAACTGCCTCACAATTGCAGGTACTGTAGTGAGTCCTGCTAGTTCAGCAGCTCTCGCTCGTCTGTGTCCGGATACAATCTCATATGTACCATTTTCATCTGGTCTGACTATCAAGGGATTTAAGATTCCGAATTGCTGTACGCTCTCAACCATCTGATTCATCTCTTCATTGTCCAAAACCTTAAAAGGATGATGCTTAAAAGGATGTAGGTCATCAATAACTACTGTATCAACCCTCTCTTTTCCGGCATCCTCTTTGCTTTCCCGTGTTTCAAACAAATCATCGTAACTGTTCAAGACGATGTTTCCTCCGCGCTTCGCCATTCGCAATCACCTCCTTCGTCAGATTCCTATAAGCCTCTGCCACTTTTCCTTTCGGATCATGCTTAAAAATGGAAGTTCCTTCTGCAGCAATCTCTGCAGCTCTTACCGAATGTGGAATTTCTGTATCAAAGACTTTTATCTTCTCGCCATAAGTCTCACGAATCAGTGAAGCGATATCCTTTGCATAATTGGTACGATTATCTACCATGGTAAGCAAAATTCCATCTATCTTAAGTTTAGGATTGATTTGTCGCTTCACCTTATTAACCGTCATCAAAAGCTGTTCCAATCCCTTTGCCGGTAAATATGCAGCCTGTACCGGAATCACTACGTTATCAGACGCAGCCAGTGCGTTAATCGTTAACATTCCAAGTGACGGCATACAATCTAGCAATATGTAACCATACTGTTTATTAACGGTATCTAAATACTGTTTTAGAATGCTCTCTCTGCTCATCGCATTTACCAAACTTACTTCCAATCCAGATAATGATATATTGGCAGGCATTAAATCTACGCCTTCTGCATGATGAATAATTCCCTCTCCCGGAGCAATTGTTTCTTCCAACATTACTTTCTGCATCATATCAGTCAGTGTTACTGGAAGTTCATCCGGTCTTGGATATCCAAGTGCAATCGTAAGTGAACCCTGCGGGTCTGTATCTACTACAAGCACTTTCTTACCTTCTGCAGCAAGTCCGATACCTAAATTCTCACAAGTTGTTGTTTTGCCAGTTCCACCTTTCTGGTTTACACAGGCAATTACCGTTGCTCTATGACTCAATCAAACATCTCCTTCCTCTGACAATCCCAAACCACGTCTCAGAAGCATTCTTTCTAAGTCTTCCATTTCCTGCTTGGAATACTGACGTTGAGGAAAGTCAGTAAATGAATTCTTTTTTTTCGGTGGTGGAACTTGTATCTTTCGTTCCTGACACCACTTTTGAATCGTTTCTTTGTTCATGCATCCTTTATAGTGCTTCGATTTGATTTTACGGATTTGGTAATCCACTGCCTCTTTACCAAACTTATCTACTAATTCATCATAATCAGATGTAGCGAGTCCGTCGAACTCACTATAATCAGTATTACTATAATCAGTATTATTAGTATCAGTATTACTGCCGTGTCGTTTTGACACTCGACGGAATGTCATTTCGACACTCGACGGTGTGTCATTTTGACACTCGGTGGAATGTCGTTTTGACACTCCAGTAATAAAGTTCTTCACATAAATAAGACTTGGCTTACCAATTCCACATTTAACTCGTTCTATAAGGTTTGCTTTCTTTTCCAGCTCATCTAATAGCTTAACCGCTTTCTTATTCCCGCACCCCATAGCTTCTTGTATCTGTTCAATTGTATATATTATAAATACACGGCCATCATCATCTAACCAGTCATTCTTTGCAGACAATTGCATCCTGTCTAGGAGAATGCCATATAATGTTTTTGCTTCCGCAGAAATATCACTAAAGGCATCCTCTGTAAACAGAACTTTGGGAATACGATAAAATGAAAACTGTTCACATTCTGAGCCATAATAATAGTCAAAATTCATCTTCTCTCATCTACCATGCTTATCTTGTCCTTTTCTAGCGGTTGCTTTCGAAAGACATTATCGCATATCCCATAACAGCACTTCGTCCATGTACATTTTCGATATTTCCAATCCGGTTGAAAATACATGCACCCTCTGCATCCTTTGGGAATCTCATGTGCAGATTTCATAGGACACTCCTGCATAAGTTTCATCAACTTAAGTTCATGATAGTATCCCACTATTCCACACCTCCCTGCCCCATTATTTTCTTAAGGCAATATCCAATGCAAGGTTGTATTCTACCATATGGACAATTAGTACATGGTGTTACTTTAGGCTTTGGAGCTTTGATTAAGTAATAGCATCGCTCCTCGGTAAGTATGCAACTCTTTTTCTGTGGGTTCCACCAATAGCAGTACTGACAATCCTTCGGTTTATCTTCTGCATATAAATTACCCATTACAAAGCTTCCTCCGCTCTGGATTTCTTAGGTGCAGTGTGCTCCTTTGGTGCCTTTTCTGCTACTTCTTTACTTTTAGCAGTTAAATCCTTAAGTACAGAAGTCTTCTCGCCTCTATCCTCGGAATTCCTCTCCATACCTGCAATACGCTCTTCATAATGTCCTGCAAGCTCAAATACTTTCGCCTCTGCATCATAATGATACACATTGTCAGACAAACGCTCTTCCGGTAATACCTGTGTCTCATTTACTTCACGAACCATAGCTTCAAGATAATGATAGTCCTCTACATCCTTTGCAGGAAAAAGTAAAGTTTCATGAATTGATGAAGGGATAATATAAAAATCGCCGCCGAGTTTATCAGCGACTTCTTCCATAAAATCCGGATACATCAATACAGATGCTCCATGATGCTTTGATTCATTTGTACAAACATACACACCCGGCATAGCTGGTTCTACTTCACCCATTAGTTCAAAGAAATCTTCTCCCATAATCTCTGCCGTTGTTTCAAAAAGAGTTTTCATAGATGGAGCTTCCATCTGAGGCGCACTAATCATTGCGTCTTCATGAAGCTGCTCCGCAGTGATACCATAGCGTTCCAACATTTCATTCTTAAGAAGAATTGTTGATTTACCATGCTCATCCATGCCAACACAGAAACGATATACTAAAGCCAAGTCCTCAATTTCTTTATGCGGAATGTTAGCCAGCATATCCTCATTTCCTGCTACCGGAATCAACTGGGTAATCAAACTATGTTTCATTACTTCATAATTCATAAGCTGAGAGATATCAACTTTTGGTGCATCTTCAAAACCTCTCTGAGCAATGTCTACTGCATAATGCAATACATCCTCATAAGCTCTTCCCTGCTCCAAATCAGAATATAATCTTGTCGCATCAACATTGATACCGATAGACTCATTTTCCTTTCTGACAACAATACCGTCATAAGATTCCTGCTGTAACTTCTGTACTTCGTTCTCTTCGACTTCTACCTCTGTTCCTACTCGTCTGGACAATGCCTCTTTCAGATCTTCCATTAACTGCTGTTTGAATTCTTCAAAATTCATTGTGTTCTCCTCCATAGAAAATAAAAGTTAATGTTTGTCTCATACTTTTGGTCTCTGCCCCTCATCGCCCGTATAAGTGGGAATTACAACGTTTGAAATCTATTCTATTTCAAACTGCACGTTTCGTCTTACGACTACTTACCCGACGCCCTTGGAATCTCTTCCAAGCACTATCTCCCCTGCCAGATGTTGTAGGGATAAGGACTGCGAATCCTCGTAGGTGTGATTATCCTCCGCCTGGATGTTACCTTATCAGTGCTCGCTACACCTTTTCCCTCTCGGTACTGAGTCTCATCGCAAACTAACTTCAAACTCACGCCAATAAATTTGAAATCTGATTTCCAACCGGATTTTCTCGTGTTGTAATTGCTGTTCAATTGTTAATGTTATTATAATTGGGATAAAAATAAGATTTTGACCTTTATAAGATCAATTTGATATGCCAACTATCCCTTTAAGGGATAGTTAGGAAAATTTCTAGAAATAAAAAAGGTACTACCAGAATCACCATCTGATAGTACCTTTTACAAATATCATTAATACTGCTCATATTCACAAAGTAAAACAATCACTCCCACGTTTCTTCCGTTATTTTCTTTCCTCGATTTTTGATTAATTCAATTCTACTTTCCATATATTCTGAAACAATCTGTATCTTATCATTCTCTGATTTGAATCTTACCCACCATTTATCTTCGATCTTATATTCTTCAAATAGAAAATATTTCATATAGTCAGTATCCGCCGCATATTTTACACTGTCAGCAAAAAACAATTTATATTCCCAACTATCAAATATATCAGCATGTACATTACCACCTTTAGGCACGGGTGTAATATTTCCAATAGTATACACTACCTCAAGATATTCTATAAAAAGCCTTATTACTTTTTCACCTAAATTGGGATATTCTTCACGGATTTTATCGATTAATGTTTGATTATCTCCTACATACTGTATTTTTTTCATAAATGTACAAATATCGTTTCTCGTTTTTTTATTTATTCTGCTTTCATTTACGCCAAACAATATTTTGAAACAAAACCACCAGCCATTCATAATATCCAAAGATACTCCACTGCCCACATATTCTTCATACCTATCAAAATAGCCAAAAACTACCTTTCTTACATATACATAACTTTCAACATCCTTACTTCCTGATAATTCGAAAACTAATGTTTTGTATAATATATTCCATTTATCCCAATCGTTCCAAAATTTTTTATCACGCTTCCTTTTAACAATACTTTCCCTAAAATCATACAAATAATTATTCATCAACAACCCCTTCCACATATGCATCCCATCTATATGTCTTGTGTAAAAAGTTCTGGATATCGGTCTAATACATCTTGCAAAAATAGGTATTTAGTTTTTCGCTCTCCATACATATTGTTTAGATTAAAAATATCTGCATTAATATTTTCGATTTGTCTTATGGAACCCCAATAGTGCATCATTATCAATGCCATTAATGTTTTCTCAGTGGTCGAATAACCCACTCTAAACAAAGCTTCAATATCATCTTTTTTGAAGCCAATTAAATGTTCAGATTCATCATAATCCCAATACTTATCAAACTCTAATATACTAGACTGAAACAGTTCCGCCCAAATTTCTTTCATAGCTTTAATCTTTGTATACGCACCATACTTTGTTTTAAGTTCTGTTACTATTTCATCTCTAAAAATATTAATACAAAGTTCAATAGATTTTCGAGCATATTCCTTATCAAAAGATAATGGCTTATTGATATCCATTTCTGATGCTCTCCTGCAAGAATCTTTACATTTAGACAAATATAATCTATTTACAACTAAATTATTATGCACAATAAGATTTCTTGTTTCTTTAACTTCAATTAATTCATCAATATGCGAAAGCTTGTTAATCTCTAATAATTTAGCAAATGTAGCTGCATACTTTTCCAGAGAACCATATGCAAGATTATTTATTCCGTTATCTAAAAAAATTTCCACTAAATGCTCTTCTTGTTCTAAAATCTGATCCTTGGTAAATTTCATCTCTTGACTTGGTATTTTGTGCGGTTCTGCTTTGCAAAACGCTCTCAAAATATCTGTCAATGCACATTCAAAAGTTGACACACCATAAACAAACAAACTTTTCACAATAATATCATTTTCATTTTCCTTAATCTGTTCCAATGTTTTCTCTAATTCAATTATCGAAATTCGGCACTTTCTTTCTATTACATCCCATAGTAAATAATTTTTCTTCACTCTATGTCACTCTTCCTTTCACCTAATAATATAAATATAGCACCATCCGTATATTTCGGACAGTGCTTTCTTTACAGTTGTCTGGGCATTAATATATTGATATCTTATCTAATTTCATCTTTTTACTCATTCCACAGAATATCTACGTACCAATTACGTACCAATTTCCGTAGCAAATACATAAAGATATATTGGCTTTTATCGTTTTCAAAATCCCTTACAAACCTTGAAATATCAAGCTTTATCGGACTTTATGGAGATATAGAAACTTGTATCGGAATCGTCAATTTATAACGATACCTAATTTCATGTTTTATAACCATACCTTTCTGTATCCTGTTAATTATTGCTTACAGGTATAAATTCCTCTATTTTTTGACGAAACCTTTTTGCATTTGAATGTACATCTCCACGAAAAACACTGGAACCTGCTACAATCACATTCGCGCCTGCTTCCAAAACTATGGGCAGGGTTTCTTCATTAATTCCACCATCCACTTCAATATCTACCATTAAATTGCTTTTCTTTATCTGCTCATATAAAGTAACAATCTTTTCCGTACAGTAATCCAGGTACTTCTGTCCTCCAAATCCAGGTTGCACAGTCATAATTAAAACCATATCAACCAAATGTAAATAAGGAAAAACCTCCTCTATGTTTGTTTTTGGATTCACACTCAATCCAACCTTCACATGTTTGGAACGAAGTAATGCAATTACTTTTTCCGGCTCTTTTAAGGTTTCCAGATGCAGTGTAATAATATCCGCACCACAGTTTATAAAATCCTCTACATATCGTTCAGGTTCGGTAATCATTAAATGCACATCAAATATTAGTTTTGTACAGTTACGAATTGATGCTATCACAGGCATTCCAAAGGATATGGAAGGAACAAAGATTCCATCCATAACATCTACATGTAAATATGTTGCTCCTGCATCTTCAACTGCTTTGATTTCCTCTCCTAATCTGGTGAAATCTGCTGCCAGTATGGAGGGAGAAAGCACATACTTTCTATGGGTTTTATTTTCCATAAGTTTTCATGGCTAGCGGTTGCCATATCTCCTTTTTTCATTCAATTCTTTATAGATATGACAGTAACTTTCATATCTACTCTTATGAATCACACCTTTTTCTACGGCATCTTTAATGGCACAATCTGGTTCGTGTATATGTGCACAGCCTTGAAATCTGCATTGCTGTTCCAACTGGGCAAATTCTTTAAATAAGCTTCCCAGATTTAGTTTGTCAACATCTGGTGGCTGCAGCGATGTAAATCCCGGCGTATCCATAACATACGTCTTATCGTTCTGGTGAATTAATTGGGAATGTCTGGTGGTATGTTTTCCTCGTCCTATTTTTTCACTTACCTCACCAGTTTCCATAAGTTCTTCTCCCTGAAGATAATTAATCAGGGTAGACTTACCAACGCCACTAGGCCCTGCAAGTACCGTTGTTTTTCCACGTAGATAATCAAGAAGCTTTTCAAGTCCATCTTCCTTCAATACACTACAGAAAAACACATCGGTATTGGATGTTTTATAGATGTCCAATAAACTTTGTTTCTCCTGCTCAGTGGCCAAATCCATTTTTGTAAAGCATATGGCACAAGGCACCTCTTCCAGTTCCATCATAACCAAGAATCGATCCAGTAAATTCAGATTTGGTTCTGGTTTCACGATGGAAAAAACAATCAACGCCTGGTCCACATTTGCCACAGCTGGTCTCAACAGCTGGTTGCTTCTGGGTAACAGGACCTGAACATTTCCTAACTTTTTTTCTTCATCGAGAACAACAATCTCTACATCATCCCCAATCAGGGGTTTGTTTTGCTCTTTCCGAAAAAGCCCCTTGGCTTTACACTCATAAATCCCGAGTTCTGGTACATGAACATAATAAAATCCTGCAATTCCTTTGATTATTTTTCCCTGCATAATCTCCCTTTATTGAGCTGTAAATGTAACTGCCTGCGATACCTTATTCGTCTGGGCAGCTCCATCTGCATCTGTGTAATTCCATATAATCTCTAACGTACCGGTACTGCTGTTCTCAATATTCTCTACCGTTATAGCACCTGGATTCGTTCCTGTAAATGCAGTACTCCACAAGCTCTTACCGCTTGTATCATATAGCGTTACGGTTCCGCCAGTGTACGTATTTCCATCTGTTGGTGCTGTCAGATTCGAACTCTTATAGCTGTAATATACTGTCTTCTTACCAAGACTTACGGTAATA
>CANRNK010000102.1 GCA_947631985.1 uncultured Lachnospiraceae bacterium
AAAGAAAGTGAAGATGGAAATATACTAGCTTTTGTGCAGGAAAATGCTCTGTACTCCTTTAATATGACAGAGAATAAATTTGTTTTACTATTTGCTTTTTATGACAAAGAAAATTGGGGCCAGAGGACGCTTTTTTATAATCACAACATAAAAATATTATCGGTAGAAGAGACAGGAAATGTTCGATTCATGGTGTATGGTTATATGAATCGTGGAAGACATGAAGGACAAGTGGGGATTCAGGTTTATTATTTTAACAGCCTGACCAATACAATTGAAGAAGATATTTACATACCATATGATAAATCATATGAGCTACTCTCAAAGGAAATTAGTAATCTTGCTTTCGTAAGCAAAGAGAATAAACTGTATCTTCTCATACATGGTTCCTTATTTGAAATCAACTTAATTGAAAAGAAGAGCGAAATCATTGCGACAGGTTTAAAAGAAGATAGCTATAAAGTTTCTAATGATAATAAAATGATTGTCTGGCAGTCTGAAATTGAAAAAAAAGAAAACAAGGAACTGGTATTACTTAATCTAAATACAAAAGAAGAAAACAGAACCACAGTTCAAAATAATCAAAGGATTGCACCAATCGGGTTTATGGGGGATGATCTTATCTATGGAGTGGCAGAGACTGGGGATATTATCTTAGAAAAAACAGGAGAAACCATTTTCCCGATGCGCATGGTTGTGATTCAGAACGAACAAGGGGATGTATTAAAAAAATATGAACAAGAAAGTACCTATGTTGTAGAAGGAATTATTAATGGAAATCTTTTGACATTAAAAAGAATTATAAAGCAAGAGCAAGAAACGGAATCAGAAATAGAAATGACATATGTGGCAATTGATGATGACCAGATACTGAATGCAGAGATTGTGGAAAGCACACAGAATAGCTTGGAGACAGTAGTAACGGAAGAGTTTGAGATGACGGTGCAGGTTGTGTTGAAGAAAACAGTAACACCGGATACCATAAAGTTCTTAATGCCGAAGGAAGTCTTGTTTGAAGGGGGGAGAGAGGTTGTCCTTCAAGAGCCGGAAAATAAGTATAAAAGATATTATGTACATGATAAATATGGAATTGACTCTATCACAACAATTCCAGCAAAGGCAGTTAAAACGGCAGCAGAGATTGCAGCAGTTGTCCTGGATGATAAAGGGGAGTATATCTGGAAACCGAGTAACAGAATGACAAAAAACCAAATCATGAAAATCAAGGAGGCAGCAGTTGGTGATGGACAAAGCAGTGTCTCTGTATGTTTGGATGCAATCATGTCTTTAGAAGGGGTTCCAAAGGACAGTAGCTCTTTGCTTATGCGAGGAGAAAGTATCACAAAAATTTTAGAGGAGAATTTGAAAAACACTCAGATTTTAAATCTTTCAGGCTGTACACTTGACTCTGTGCTATATTATGTAAACAAAGATATTCCGGTGTTAGCCCTTTTAAAGAATGGCACTGCTGTTTTGGTGATTGGGTTTAATGAATTGAATATCGTTATTATGGATCCAACAGCAGGTACAATCTATAAAATGGGGATGAAAGATTCAACTCAGTGGTTTGAGGAAAACGGAAATAATTTTATTACATATATGAAAAATAATGAATAGAAATAGACATAAGGAGAATTGCAATGGATGAAAGAATTAAAAAATTAGCGGCTAATCTTGTGAGATATTCTTGCGAAGTAAAACCGGGAGAGAAAGTATATATTCATTATATTGGAGAAAAAACACAGGAACTGGCAAAATGTATTATTAGAGAAATCTATAAGGCAGGAGGGCTTCCATTTCCTCATTACACAGATCAAAAAGTACTAAGAGAGGTATTGCTCCATTGTACTGAAGAACAGATGATAGAAATGTCTGAAATCGACTGTATGGAAATGTCACATATGGATTGCTATATTGGAATCAGGGGAACGGACAATGTGTCTGAATTATCGGATGTTCCGCCAGATAAAATGGAACTATATGATAGATTATATTTAGAGCCAGTTCATCACAAAATAAGGGTTCCTAAAACAAAATGGGTGGTACTTCGTTATCCAAATGAGTCAATGGCACAACTTTCGGGAAAGAGTACCGATGAATTTGAATCTTTTTATTTTCAAGTTTGCAATCTGGATTATGAAAAAATGGGAACACAGATGGAGAATTTGGTTACACTATTAAATGCAACCAAGGAAGTCCGAATCGTTGGACCGGGAACCGATCTCAAGTTCTCAATTGAGGGAATTCCGGCTGTTCCATGTTGTGGAAGACGAAACATACCAGATGGTGAAGTCTATACGGCACCCGTAAAGGAATCTGTAACTGGCACAATCAGCTATAATACACCATCTCTTTATCAGGGAAATACTTATGAGAATATTAAATTCACATTTCAAGAGGGTAAAATTGTTGAAGCGGTAGCGAATCACACAGATAAAATCAATCGCCTATTAGATAGTGATGAAGGAGCCAGATATATTGGAGAATTTGCAATTGGTGTAAATCCTTATATCCACCATCCTATGAAAGATACGCTGTTTGATGAAAAAATTGCGGGATCGATTCATTTTACCCCGGGGAACTGTTATGAAAAGGCCAATAATGGAAACACCTCCGTGATTCACTGGGATCTGGTTTTGATTCAGACCCCTGAATACGGAGGCGGTGAGATTTATTTTGATCATAGATTAATCCGAAAGGATGGAAGATTTGTGGTTCCTGAATTAGAAGGATTAAATCCTGAAAATCTGATTTAATTTTCAATCCCAAAATAATTTAAAAAAAATTGCTGGTAAAATCTTTTCCCTAAGCTTGGGGAAAGATTTTTTTTGCATTTTTTTGTAAGGAAAATAGTAGAATCATACCTAGGATACCGCAGGAAATAAACTCACCTAAAAATACCGTTCCAAAGCTGAACCAGAGAGGTTCTATACCATAGGCATATTTTAATACAAAAGGGACAATCAGTGTATTGGCTAAAACAGGTGGGACCGCAGCCAGCCATTTGTATTTTCGAACGCAATAAGTTCCCAAAGCACCCAGTAAGGTTGCGAGACTTCCAAACACAATATCAAGAGGAACGCAGCCAGTCAAAGTATTGCTGAGAACACACCCAATAAAGAGACCTGGTATTGCGGCAGGTGTGAAAAAAGGTAGAACCGTTAAAGCTTCAGAAAAGCGAATCTGAACAGCGCCGCTGGCAAGGCCGAGTGCATTCGCCAGAAAAGTCAGAATCACATAAATAGCAGCAATCATTGCTGCCTGGGTCATAAAAAGTACGTTTTTTTGTTTCATATTTAATTCTCCTTTAGTTTTGTTTTCCGTCAGGAAGGTTACGAACTGACGTTGTTTTGTATTTTAATCTTTATGAGATTTATACTTTGTTACAAGTTTTTGGATTCTATCGTTAGGATTTAGCAAGTCACTGATAGAGGTATCGTGATTTAAGGTATCAATTATATATGCGATATACTTGCTCATATCACAATTGATGTAGTAAGGTCGCTCTAATAATTCAGGAGTCTGGTAAATCAGGTTGGTTGTAAGAATTTTATTAATCAGACCTTCTTTGTATGCAACATCAAATTTTGACAGGCCACTTGTGAATAATCCAAAGGTTGCACAGATATAGATTCTGTTTGCTTTTCGGAGTTTAAGTTCTGCAGCAACTTCCAGAACACTTTCGCCAGAAGAAATCATATCGTCGATGACAATAATATCTTTACCTTCAACATCCGCACCAAGGAATTCATGTGCAACAATTGGGTTTCGACCGTTTACAATGTGAGTATAATCTCTTCTTTTGTAAAACATACCCATATCAAGACCAAGTACATTTGCAATGTAAATTGCACGACTCATACCACCCTCATCAGGGCTTACCACCATCATGTGATTCGAATCAATTTCCAAATCGGATACATGTCTTAGCAGTCCCTTGATAAACTGGTACGCAGGCTGGACGGTCTCAAAGCCGTGTAGTGGGATTGCATTCTGAACGCGTGCATCATGTGCATCGAAGGTTATAATGTTGTCGACACCCATTTGAACCAGCTCTTGAAGTGCAATCGCACAGTCGAGGGATTCGCGAGCTGTACGTTTGTGTTGTCTGCTCTCATATAAAAAAGGCATAATCACAGTAATTCGTCTTGCCTTCCCACCCACGGCTGCAATGATTCGCTTTAAATCCTGATAGTGATCATCTGGTGACATGTGATTTATTTCACCACATAGAGAATAGGTTAAACTGTAGTTTGCAACATCAACTAAAAGGAAGAGATCAGTACCTCTTACAGATTCAAGTATAATTCCTTTTGCTTCACCAGAACCAAAACGTGGAACTTTTGCTTTTAAAAGATAAGATTCTCTTTGGTAGCCAGCGAAAGCAAGACTATCCTTATGTTCATTCTTTCGTTCTGTTCTCCATTTTACGAGATAATGATCAATCTTTTCCCCGAGAGACTTACAACCCTCCAAGGCAATCATACCAAGAGTTCCAACTGGTATCGTTTCAAGGTTTCGTTTTTCTTCACGATTGGGCATAGCGGAAGAATCCTCACTTTCTGTTAATCAATCTTTTTTTAACCATTCTGATATCAGGACCAGTTAGTTTACACACATGATAATGGCTCATGATACGTGAAAAAATTCGGTCAGAATATCGATTTCTTGTTTCCTCTAGAGAGAGATTTGTTGAAATAATGGTTGGTTTCTTTCGGATGTGTCTTTCATTTAAACAGGAAAAAAGCTGGGAAGTAACATTTGCTCGAAGTGTTTCGGTTCCCAGATCATCAATTATCAACAAATCACAATTATATAGGTCATCTAGAAGATTGTAAAGGTCTTCTTTCTTATTGAAGTCATAGGAATGCATTGAAAGCAGATCAAAGAGCTGTGCTGAACTAAAATATAACACAGGATGTCCCTTTTCAATCAGTTCTTTTGCAATACATCCTGAAAGGAAGGACTTACCAGTACCTACTGTTCCATAAAAAAATAGATTACGATAATCATTTTGAAAGGAATTGACAAATCCCTGACACTCCCGAACCGCATTCTGAAAGCGCTCAAGATCTTCCCCTTGGTAAAATTCATGTGTGAGTGTGTCGAAATTCTCCACAAGAAGTGTTTCCTGAATATTAGATTGTGCATAGAGCATCTTAATAATCGACTGCTTAAAGCAGTGACATTTTTCATTGTTAATATATCCTGTATCCATACAATCAGGGCATGTATAGATTGGGTCAAGATAGTGAATTGGAAATCCGTTTGCTTTTAACAGTTCACTTTTTTTGAGAGAAAGAGCGTGCAATTCATTTTTTAAATGAATCAAGGCGTCCGTGTCACCATCAAGTAACCGCTTTCCCTGTTTCACTGAAATTGTAGAAATACTGTCCTCAAGTGCCAGAAATTCAGGTATTTTATGATAGATCTCTTCTTTTCTTGATTGTAGGAGATGCCGGTTATGAAGTTGATGCTCTTCATAGGTACGGATAATACTATCGTATTGAGAGTTATTTAATGCCACGCAACAGACTCCTTTCAGTTACTTAGTATTTCTTTTTCGAGTTTGGTAAAATCATAAGCATTTTGCTCAAACTGATTAAATGCATTTTTAGTTAAGGAAGAGGATGGTTTTGATTTTTTAAAGGACTCATCCGCTTTTTTTATGTCATTTAGATGGTGAATATTTGATTTATACCAATTGCTGATTACACTGTCAGCGTATTCAAAACGATGTGTGTCTACAGCTAGCACAGTTCTGTCACAAGCTTCAAGTATGATATCCAGAGAAAACCCATAAGTTTTAGTCCATTTACTGATAAAATCAACTTCTTTTCCAACGGGGCTTGCTGTTTTACCAAGAGCAGCCATAATTTTATAGACAGATCTATCATATTTACCAACCAGAGAAGAGGCCTGCTTTGGTGTTTTTATACCCTCCTCAGCCCAGGAAATTGCAACTTTCTCGATATATCTGAAATCTTTTTTATTTCTGCCAACACAATATTGAATTAAATAATCAATCAAGTCAGAATTAAACCCCAAAACATCGTAAAAGTAAAAAATTGATTTGATTTCTGAAGAGCTAAGGGTTTTTCCCAGATACTGTTCTGTAATAAACAGAATCTGTTGGGCATCACTTTGCTCCCGGAACATTTTAATTTGATCAGGAGAGTATACAGGCTTCTCATATTTGTCCATCACTTCGGATGCCTCTTGCACGATCGTACTTGCTGAGGCGGTTTGAACGGAGTCAACCTTAATAGAAGATTTCTTTTCTATCAGATTCTTTACTTCATTTATATGAATACCAGTCAGTGTTTTTGATTCATTAAATTCCAATGAAAGAAGCTGGTTCTTCTCCCAATATTTTAAAGAACGTAAAACATCCTTTTCGGTATGATTAAACTGATCTGCAATCTCTGAAATGCTAGTTGGAAGATTCGCACTAATCATGCGGATCAGATAAAGATATACTTTTATCTGAGCATCATTTGCATCTTTCATAAAGTAGTCAATAAAAAGATTGGAGATGGGAGTCATATCCATGGAATCATCCTTATAAATTGTTAACGAACTCATACTTTCACCCTTTTTCCCTAATTTTTCGAGCAAATGAATTATAGCATAACGATTTCTAAAATGAAATAGTGATTATGCCAGAAAAGCCAGTGTTCATGGGCGTTTGAAGAAAAAACATAAAATGTGGAGAAAGTGGAAAACTAGTACACATAATATTATTATCTTATTCCAATAAGTAGAAAAAAAGCAAGTATTCTTTGGGAAATGCAGGAGTCGCAGGAGAGATAATTATGTAAACTAAATATCCACATTTTTTAGAGGTTACTTTTCCTCATAAAAAATGTGGATATTGTGGATAACTTATTGCCCGAGGATGTTTTCTCCGACTTTTACGATATCACCAGCCCCCATAGTTATCACCACGTCACCGTTGATACAGTGTTCAAGTAAATAATTTTCTATTTCATCAAAAGTTGAAAAATAATAACATTCTTTACCAGCTTTTAGGAGCAAATCCTGTAAATCCCGGGATGTAATTCCAATTGTATTAATTTCTCTAGCTGCATAAATATCTGACAGGATTATGATGTCTGCCATAGAGAGCGCGTCTGCAAAGTCTTGCAGGAATGCATTTGTTCTGGTATAGGTATGTGGCTGAAATACACACCAGAGTGTTTTGTGCTGATAGTGTGCTGCAGCTTGGAGTGTTGCCCTGATTTCTGTTGGATGATGTGCGTAATCGTCGATTATTGTAACACCACCAATTACACCTTTCATTTCAAAACGCCTGTCAGATCCGTTGAAGTTGGATAGCGCCTTCAAAGAAACAGCCATATCCAGGCCAAGTGAATCTGCGAGTGCGAGAGCAGCCAGTGTATTTAGAATATTGTGTTCACCAGGTACGGATAATGTCATAGGATAAGAAGTTCCGTCACTTTTTAATAAAAGAAAGGAAGGACAACCTGCTGTGTCGTAGGTAATATTACGGCAAGTGTACTCGGCATCTGATGAAAGACCGAAGGTTACAATTTTGCAGGAAAGACCAGATGTGATTTCCTTGTAATCAGGAATATCGTGATTGATTACAAGCATGCCGTCCGTTGGAAGCAGAAGTGCGAATTTATGAAAAGAATCGCGAATTTCCGCAATATCATGAAAAAAATCCATATGATCTTCTTCAATATTTAAAATGAGGGAAACCTTTGGAAAAAAGCTCAAAAAGCTATTTGTGTACTCGCATGCTTCCGTAACAAAATAACCAGATTTCCCAATTCTGAAATTACCATTGATTGATTTTAAAATTCCACCAATTGATAAGGTTGGGTCGGTACCAGCGAGAAGCAAAATTTCTGAAATCATAGAAGTGGTAGTTGTCTTACCGTGAGTTCCGCTGACTGCAATCGGAAGATCATATTTTTTCATAATCTGTCCCAACAATTCTGCCCTGGATAGAATAGGAATCTGCAACTCTTTTGCAGCGAGTAATTCTGCATTATCTTCCTTTATGGCGGCAGTATACACTACAAGATCAAGTCCGGGATTAATATTCTCGGCGAGATGTTGATAAGTGATGTGGGCACCTTTAAAAGAAAGACCATTGGTTAAATCAGATTGCTTGGAATCGGAACCAGATACCAGAAAATTAGAATCAAGTAATATCTCAGCAAGTCCACTCATACTAATTCCACCAATACCTATAAAATAAACATGAATCGGATGATTAAAATCTATATTGTACATGATTACTCCCATCTGCATGTCTAGACATGCACGCGTTCCAAAAAGTTGAACTTGTATTGTTCACACTCAGTATTATACTCATATAGAATGAAAAAACCAAATAAAAAATATACTATTTGTATATCAACAAAAAGAATTGTAAATCTAAATCTTTTCTATTCCTAAAATAGTTTGAAGAGGTATTTGTTCAATTGTTGGAAAAAAAACAATGAATATGATAGCACAATGCACATATTTCACAAATAGTAAAAAAGCACTATGTAAAATTTATACATAAAAATGGCAAAAATCAGATAAGAAATTTGTAAAAAATATTCACAATTATCTCTGATTATGATATAATCATGCTAATTGAATCAGTCCAAAATAGTGTAATCGGACGGAATGAGGTGACTACATGATAAAGAAAGAAATGATAGCGATGTTGCTGGCTGGGGGACAGGGCAGCAGGCTAGGAGTTTTAACACTCAAGATGGCAAAACCTGCAGTTGCATTTGGTGGAAAGTATAGAATTATTGATTTTCCACTAAGTAATTGT
>CANRNK010000103.1 GCA_947631985.1 uncultured Lachnospiraceae bacterium
GAACACAAATTGTTTGTAGAATGAATTCAAGATAGTTGATGAACTCACTATCTCCCCCCCTCATAAGATGAAGAACACCGGTAACGCAATTGCGAAATCGGTGTTTTTCTTTTTCCATTAAAATGCTGGGACGAGGCAGGGACCAGGAAAGAGAAATCGATTCCTGTAGGGAAGGCTTAGTTGAAAAGAAGCTAGAATTATGCTATCTTTAAATGAAGTTTAAGTGCTGCGAAAGCTGTAGATGGGAGAAAAATATGCAACTAAGCCAATTACTTAAAAAGATTGTGTACCAGATAATTGAAGAAGAAAAAGTAAAAATAGAAGAAATTGAAATCAATCAGGTCATCTATGACTCGAGAAAAATTATTCCGGGTTGTCTGTTTCTCTGCATTTCCGGAGCAAATTCAGATGGACACGATTATGCACAGGAAGCAATCGAAAAAGGTGCCCGGGTTGTAGTCGTTGAAAAAGAAATGCAACTTACGAATCAGGGAAATACACTTATTCTCAAAGTTGAAAATACGAGATATGCAATGGCTTTTATCTCGGCTGCTTATTTCAATCATCCGGCAGAGAAAATGAAAATTATTGGGATCACAGGGACGAAAGGAAAAACTACCACGACCTATCTGATCAAATCAATTCTTGAAAAAGCAGGACATAAAGTGGGACTGGTTGGCACCATAGAAACAATTATTGGGGATCGGAAAATACCAGCGCATAATACGACACCGGAATCTTATCTTTTACAAGAAACGTTTGCACAGATGCTGGAAGCGGGATGTGATAGCGTTGTAATGGAAGTCTCATCTCAGGGGCTTATGCTTCACAGAACGCAAGGATTTGAGTTTGAAATTGGAATTTTCACGAACCTGGAACCGGATCACATTGGTCCAAATGAACATAAGAATTTTGAGGAATACCTTGCCTGCAAAAGCCTTCTTTTTAAACAATGCAGGATTGGTCTGATCAACAAAGATGATTCACACTGGGAAGAAATGATAAAAGGCCATACTTGTTTGATAGAAACTTTTGGCCTTGACCAGGAAGCGAATCTTACAGCCAAAAACCTTCAGCTAGTAAATGAACCTGGGTTTTTGGGCGTTTCCTTTCAAACACAGGGGAAGTATGAAATTGAGGTGAAAATCCCATCTCCTGGAAGGTTTAGTGTCTATAATGCATTGGCAGCGATAGCGGTATGTACACATTTTAAGGTTGAGAAAGAATCTGTTGCGTTAGCACTTGCAACAACTTCTGTAAAGGGGAGGATCGAAATCATTCCAGTGTCGGATCAATTTACTTTGATGATTGATTATGCACACAATGCAATGGCACTTCATAGTTTGCTTACAACCCTGAAGGAATACAATCCGAAGCGCCTTGTCTGTCTGTTTGGATGCGGTGGGAACCGAGCAAAGGGGAGGCGTTATGAAATGGGAAGTGTGAGCGGAAGCCTCGCAGATTTTACTGTAATCACCTCCGATAACCCGAGATTTGAAGAACCTCTTGAAATTATAAAAGATATTCGTAGTGGAATAGAGAAAACAAAAGGAAATTTTATTGAGATACCGGACAGGAAAGAGGCAATCGCATATGTAATTGCGAATGGACAACCAGGGGATATTATTGTTTTGGCTGGAAAAGGGCATGAGGATTATCAGGAAATCAAAGGGATCCATTATCCGATGGATGAGAGAGTCATTATTTGGGAGATTCTGCATGAAGGGAAGAAAGCATGACAAGCAGATTTGCGGATGTTATTATTGATATTTCGCATGAGAAGGTTGATAGACCCTTTCAATATATCATACCGGATGAACTCGTTACGAGTGTTCATGTGGGAGTGGAGGTTTGTATTCCTTTTGGAAGATCCAATTCCATCAGGAGAGGCTACGTAGTAAATATTACGCAAACTCCGTCTATAGAGATTACAAAGTTAAAGCAGATTCAAGCAGTAGAACCGGAAAGCGTAACGATTGAGGCAAGGCAGATGAAACTTGCAGCCTGGATCAAAGAACAATATGGCTCTACAATGATTGCAGCATTGCATATCGTGTTACCTGTAAAACAAAAGTCGAAGGCATTAGAGAAAAAGACAATTGTGCTTATTTTGTCACAAAATGAGGCGAAAGAGAAACTGGAATTTTTTATTTCAAAGAAGCAGCAGGCAAGAAGTCGTCTGTTAGAAGCATTAATGGAAACAGAATCACTTCCTTTTGAAATTGTAACAGGGAAACTGAATATTACAGCAAAAACGATTCGGGATCTGATTGAAATGGGAATGATTGAGGTGACGAGTAAGTTGGTTTACCGCAATCCAGTCAAGAGTCAAAAAAGGGAGAGTGACTACAAAACATTAAGTGAGCAGCAACGACATACGGTAGAGACTATTGTAGAAGAGAGTCTACAAGGAAATCCAGGAACATACCTGATTCATGGTATTACAGGGAGTGGAAAGACAGAAGTCTATATGCAGCTGGCGCAAGCGATGACGGCGCAGGGAAAACAGACAATTCTGCTGATTCCGGAAATCGCATTAACCTATCAGACCCTGATGCGCTTTTATAACCGTTTTGGAGACAGGGTCTCCATTATGAATTCAAGACTTTCTGCTGGAGAGCGTTTTGATCAATTCGAAAGAGCCAGAAAAGGGGATACAGACATCATGATTGGACCAAGATCAGCCTTGTTTGCGCCGTTTCAGAATCTTGGGCTTATCATAATTGACGAAGAGCATGAAAATTCCTATAAAAACGAATCGATGCCGAAATACCATGCAAGAGAAGTTGCTATCCAGATTGCAAAAATGAGTCATGCGTCAGTGGTTCTTGGTAGCGCGACGCCTTCACTAGAATCTTACTATAGAACAAAAACAGGAGAATATAGATTATTCGAATTAACAGAGCGGTTAACCGGAGGAACCCTGCCGCAGACAGAAATCATTGATCTGCGAGAAGAAATGAGAAGCGGGAATAGATCAATTTTCAGCAGGAAACTTACAGATCAGATTCAGGATAGGCTGGAAAAGAAAGAACAAATCATACTGTTTTTGAACAGAAGAGGATATGCGGGCTTTGTTTCCTGCAGATCCTGTGGTCATGTTATGAAGTGTCCGCATTGTGCAATTTCTTTATCAGAGCATACAAATGGGAAATTGATTTGCCATTATTGTGGGTATGAAGAAGCTATGGTGAAAAGCTGTCCGGAATGTGGTTCTAAATTCATTGCAGGATTTAAGGCTGGTACGCAACAGATTGAGGAACAGATTAAGAAAAAATTTCCGAAAGCCAGAGTACTTCGAATGGATGCAGATTCCACCAGAAAAAAAGACAGTTATAGAGAAATTTTGTCGTCTTTTTCCAATCAGGAAGCAGATATCTTGCTTGGAACCCAGATGATTGTTAAGGGTCATGATTTTCCAAAAGTCACTTTGGTTGGAATTCTTGCGGCTGATCTCTCTCTTCATGTGAATGACTTTCGTGCCGCAGAGCGTACCTTTCAATTGGTAACCCAGGCCGCGGGGAGAGCTGGAAGGGGTGAGATACCAGGAGAAGTGATAATCCAAACGTATCAGCCTGATCATTATAGCTTAATCCATGCTGCAAATCATGATTATGAAGGGTTTTATGAAGAAGAAATTCAATATCGTGAAATGATGATGTACCCACCCGCAGCGCATATGCTTGTAGTGTTGCTGATGAATGAGACGGAGCTGGAAGGTGAATTATTGGCCAAAAATCTTGCGAAAGAAATCAGGTTACGGAGTGAAGCAAAAGGAATTGTGATCGTTGGTCCGGCACCAGCAGCGATTGGAAAAATAAATGATATTTACAGACATGTTATTTATCTGAGAAGTTGTGAATATAGAAGGCTAACAGAAATAAAAGAGATTTGCGAATCCTATTTTGAAAAAACGGGAAAGAATACAGAACAAATACAATTTGACTTTGATCCAATGGGTCAATACTAATCTAGAGAGGAATTGGGAAATGGCATTAAGAACGATCAGAACACTAGGAGACGAAGTACTTTCAAAAAAATGCAAAGAAGTGACAGAGATGACACCAAGAATAAAGGAACTGATTCAGGACATGTTTGATACCATGTATGCTGAGTATGGCGTTGGCCTTGCAGCTCCGCAAGTCGGTATTTTAAAGAGAATAATTGTAATGGATGTGACTGGGGAAGATCCGATTGTAATGATTAATCCGAGAATTGTAGAAAGCAGTGGAGAACAGATTGGAAATGAAGGCTGTCTGAGTGTCCCGGGAAAAACTGGAGTTGTCAGAAGACCCAATTATGTGAAAGCTGTTGCATTGAATGAAGAGATGCAACCAATTGAGATAGAAGGAACGGAATTGCTTGCAAGAGCAATCTGTCATGAGTTAGAACATTTAGAAGGAAAGCTGTATCTGGAACGCGTGGAAGGTGAACTGATGAATGTGTCTGACGAGGATGAAGAAACGGAAACAGAATTTGAATAATATAATTCCTGTTTGCAGTGAAATCCCATACTAGGAGAGACTGATAAGGGAAAGAAGTGGTGATAGAATGAAGATAGTATATATGGGTACTCCTGATTTTGCGGTTGGTCCGCTTGCGGCGCTACGCGATGCAGGGCACGAAATTCTGGCTGTTGTAACGCAGCCTGATAAGGAAAAAGGTCGGGGAAAAGAAATGCAGGCCTGCGCGGTAAAAGAATACGCGATTACAAAGGGAATTCCTGTGTTTCAGCCTGTCAGGATTAAGACTGCAGAAGCAGTGGAATCTTTAAAAAAATATGAGGCGGATATTTATATTGTTGCAGCGTTTGGACAGATTTTAAGCAAAGAAATTCTTGAGATACCAAAGTATGGATGTCTGAATATTCATGCTTCGCTCCTTCCGAAATACCGTGGTGCGGCACCAATACAATGGTCCATTCTCAAGGGAGAAAAACAGTCCGGTGTGACGATTATGCAGATGGATGTAGGGCTGGATACAGGGGATATGCTCTTAAAAGAAGTGGTTCCGATTGAAAAAAAAGAAACAGGCCAGACACTTCATGATAAACTGATGGCAGCAGGTGCAAGACTTATCGTTTTGGCACTTGCCAAAATAGAAGCGGGTACGATTCAGCGTGAAAAACAAAAAGACGAAGAGTCCTGCTATGCGTCCATGCTCTCTAAAGAGATGGGTCGTATTCTTTGGGAGAAAGAAGCAGTAGAAATTGAAAGACTGATTCGAGGTCTTAACCCATGGCCAAGTGCTTACACGTATTATCAGGGAAAAACGCTTAAAATATGGGAAGCTTCGGTTTTAGAAAAGTCGTATCTAGAAACATTTGGAGAGCAGGGACAGATGCAACTCCTTGACGCAATACCGGGTTCCATCATCTTGTGCAATAAGGATTCAATCTATGTAGCGACGGGCAAAGGAATCTTATGTATTACAAGTGTTCAACTTGAAGGAAAGAAAAAAATGAGCGTGCATGATTTTATGCTGGGGAAACAGTTTCTCCCAGGACAGATTTTACAAAATACAAAGTAAATCTGAAATGGAATGATAGAAAGGAAAAGGTATTGTGATGAATCCTATGTATGGGTTAGGTTTCTATATGGATTGGACTTACATTTTAGTCCTGATTGGAGCGGTGCTGTCGATTGCGGCATCTGCAAAAGTAAATTCAACATTTCAAAAGTATCAGAAGGTCAGAAGTGCGAGTGGACTCACGGGTGCCGAAGCGGCATCCAGAATTTTAAGCCAGGCAGGCATTTACGATGTTCGGATTGAACATATCAGTGGAAATTTAACAGATCATTATGATCCTAAGAATAAGGTGTTGCGTTTATCAGATGCAACCTATGCATCCCCTTCTGTTGCGGCAGTGGGGGTGGCAGCACATGAGTGTGGACATGCTCTGCAGCACAATGACGGTTATGCGCCACTGAAAATCCGTTCGGCGTTGGTTCCGGCTGCCAATATCGGTTCCAAGATGGGAATTCCGATTATTATTTTAGGAGTTATCTTGAGTTATAATGCAACACTGATTCAATTGGGAATCTGGGTTTTTGCAATTGCAGTTTTATTCCAGCTTGTGACACTTCCTGTTGAATTTAATGCATCGGGGCGTGCAATGTCAATTCTTGAGGGGCAGGGCATCCTTGGATCTACCGAAATCAGACAATGCAGGAAGGTTCTCAGTGCGGCAGCATTAACCTATGTTGCAGCAGCAGCAGCGTCGATTTTGCAATTACTTCGTCTTGTAATTCTCTTTGGGGGTAAAAATGACAGAGACTAAGAAAAGCAGCAAGCCAACAAAACCGGAATCGAGTGTTTTTCCAGCCAGAGAGATTATTTTGGAAATTTTACTGGAAGTGACAGCAGGCAGAGAGTATAGCCACATTATGATCCGGAATGTTTTGGAAAAGTATAATTATATCAGAACAGAAGAAAAGGCATTTATCAAAAGAGTCAGCGAGGGCACACTTGAGCGGATGATTCAGATTGACTATGTGATTAATCAGTATTCTACTGTTAAAATTGAAAAAATGAAGCCAGTCATCAGAAATATTTTAAGGATGGCCACATTTCAGATTTTGTTTATGAATGGAGTTCCGGATTCTGCCGCATGTAATGAAGCGGTTAAGCTAGCACAACGTAAAAAATTCCAACAATTAAAGGGTTTTGTGAACGGTATTCTGCGAACAATCTCCAGACAAAAAGAAGAAATCAAATATCCAGACCCAGAAAAAAACAGATTGCTCTATTACTCAATCATCTATTCCATGCCAGAGTGGATTTTACAGATGTGGGAGAAAGAGTATTCAGCTGAAGTGGTTGAAAAAATGTGCAGTGCTTTGCTCGAGGAACATAAAGTAACAATTCGTGTGAACGAGAGCCTTTCTGAGGAAGAAACAAAAGTATTACTAAGTGAAATAAAAGCAGCAGGAGTGGAGTGCAAAAGGCATGAATATCTACCCTATGCCTATGTTCTGGAGCACACCGAAGGTGCTTTTGCAATCCCTGGATTTGTGGATGGGAGAATTACCATACAGGATGTCAGCTCTATGCTGGCAGTGGAAGTAGCAAAGATAGAACCGGGTATGCAGATCATTGATGTGTGTGCAGCGCCTGGTGGCAAAGCAGTTCATGCAGCCAGTAAGCTAAGGGGAAATGGACATGTGGAAGCGAGAGATTTGTCTGAGAGCAAAGTGGAAATGATCCAGCAAAATATAGACCGAATGAAGCAAACGCAGATTGATGCAGTGATAGCAGATGCATGTAGTCTGGATCAGGGAAAGATAGAAACGGCAGATGTTGTAATCGCAGATTTGCCTTGTTCTGGGCTGGGCGTGATTGGGAAAAAAAGAGATATCAAATATCATATCCAACAATCATCCCTTCAGTCTATTACTCTTTTACAGAAAGAAATTCTGACGGTAGTTCAAAACTATGTCAAACCTGGTGGAACACTTTTATATAGTACCTGTACCATTCACAAAGGGGAGAATGAAGAAATTGTAGACTGGTTCTTAGAACAATTTTCCTATAGATTGGATCCGATTTCACCTTTCCTGCCACATCAACTGCGGTCTGCACAGACAGACAAAGGGTACCTGCAGCTGTTACCAGGAATCCATGCTGCGGATGGGTTCTTTATGGCGAGATTCGTCAAAATTGCAACAGAAAAGGATAAAGAAAAGTAATGATCGATATCAAATCGCTTAATTTAGAAGAGCTAATTTTAGAGATGGAATCCAGAAATGAGAAAAAATTTCGTGCAAAGCAACTCTATGAATGGATGCATCAAAAGCTGGCAAGAGGATTTGAGGAAATGTCTAATCTTCCAAAAGAAATGCGGACTCTTTTGATGGAACGATATTCCTATACCTCATTGAAAATTGCAAGAGTGCAGGAATCAAAGGTGGATCAGACGAGAAAGTATTTGTTTGAACTTAGCGATGGCAATCTGGTTGAAAGTGTTTGGATGAAATATAAATTTGGGAATTCTGTTTGTATTTCATCGCAGGTGGGTTGCAAGATGGGGTGTCGTTTCTGCGCGTCCACGCTTGATGGGTTAGAACGATCACTTCTACCTTCTGAAATGATTGACCAGATTTATGCGATTGCAAAAGATACAGGAGAAAAAGTAAGCAATGTTGTTGTAATGGGAACTGGGGAACCACTGGATAATTACGACAATTTGATTCGATTTATCCAGTTGCTAACAGATGAGCATGGGTTGAACATCAGCCAGAGAAATATTACAGTATCCACTTGTGGAATTGTTCCGGAGATTATGAAACTGGCAGAGGAAAAGCTTCAGATTACACTTGCGATTTCCCTGCATGCTACCACGGATCAAAAAAGGCAGGCGCTGATGCCTGTGGCAAACAAGTATAGTCTGGAAGAACTTTTAGGAGCCTGCCGCTTTTATTTTCAGCAGACAGGCAGAAGACTGACGTTTGAATACAGTCTGGTGGGAGGAGTAAATGACACAGAAGAGGATGCTAGAGAGCTAATTGGACTCCTTCGACACTTCAACTGTCATGTGAATCTGATTCCGGTCAACCCAATTAAAGAACGGGAATATGTGGAATCAGCGAATGCTCAAATCCAGGCATTTAAAAATAAACTTGAAAAAAACGGAATTAATGTTACTATAAGAAGGGAAATGGGACGGGATATCGATGGCGCATGTGGCCAGCTTCGACGCCGTCACAGTGAAGAACAGCAGTCAGGAGGCATCAGACGTTGATCAAAGCAGTTTCAGTAACAGATGTTGGAAAGAGAAG
>CANRNK010000104.1 GCA_947631985.1 uncultured Lachnospiraceae bacterium
GACACCAAATGTACAACTTGGAATAAAGAATGGAAATTAATGATTCCAGATAATATGTTTAATTTGAAAAATGGAGGTATAGATGAATTTAGATAGAAGAGCATTAGGTGAAAAGCAAAAGAGATGGGGTTTGTAAGAGATACTTTGGAAAAAGTATTTCGATTAACGGAGATACTTGCATTTATCAACTCAGATTCAGTATTGAGTAAAAATTTGATTTTAAAAGGTGGAACGGCAATAAATTTGACGGTTTTTAATTTGCCACGATTGTCTGTTGATATTGATTTGGATTTGGCAATAAACTATGATTTAGAGGAAATGTTAAAGGTTAGAGAAACAATACCCAAAGAAGATCTTATTGAACTATGGAAACGAATTGTGTTTAGTATGGCAGTGACAAATACGGATGATCACCTGCGTAATCATGCATTTTTATTTACAGAGATGGGTTGGGTCCTGTCTCCTCTGTATGATGTGAATCCGGTTCCGTATGGAGATGAATTATCATTGAATGTTGATGAAAATGATAACCACATTTCTCTTGAATTGGCAATAAGTGTAGCACCGAGATTTGGCATTGAGGAGAAAAAAGCTTCTGAATATGCAAATGTAATTATTGAAACTGTAAGGCATAATTGGATTGCTTTAGCAAAAAACAATGGATTGTCCAGAGGTCAAATAGAGGAAATGAAGCCAGCTTTTAGTTTGTGTGAATAAATATAATGCTGGCTTGTGTAATTGGGTTTGAGTCTGGAGCAAAGTGCTATTTCTGCAGACATGTTCGACCTGATAATTGAAAAAACACTATCCAACAAAAAAAGTTATTGTTTCTATTGAACATTGTATGAATGATAAGAATACAGACATGAAGCGCCGCAAGAATTTTTATCTCAGAAATGACTTTAAAGAAACAGATTATTTGATTCGGATGAGTGGAGTAGAACAGGAAATACTTGTCAGAAATGGACAGTTTAGTAAAGCAGAATTTCAAATCTTTTTAGCGCTATATAGCAATGGTACACTTTGGCCGAAAATTTGGAGGAAAAAGAATAGATTGTAAAATAAGAGAGTGGGAACAATCAGATGCAAAGGATCTGGCGACAGCATTATCTAATCTTAAAGTAATGGAGAATGATACTTTTGCTTTTGCGATCACAGTGAATGATAAGGTGGTTGGCAGCATAGGAGCATTTCGGCAGGGAAACATACACAGGCAAACAGCTGAGATGGGATATTACATAGCAGAAGATTATTGGAATCAGGGAATTACAACAGAGGCGGTAAAACAGCTATGTGATTATGTATTTGAAAATAGTGATATTATTCGTATTTTTGCGGAGCCGTTTGCCCATAATACCGGATCATGCCGGGTGCTTGAAAAAGCAGGCTTTGTGTATGAGGGTACATTGAGGAGTAATGCCGTGAAGAATGGGAAAGTAGTCGATATGAAGATGTACTCTTTGCTGAAAACAAATTGACCAAATCAGTCAAAATGATTTTTCTCCTGGTAATTTTTTAGTTTCTGATTAAAATCCAATGCATTTTTGCGGTCATTTAGGTATATAACGAGGTAAACCAAGAGGTAAATTATAGTAACACTAAAAATAATTAAAATTGATTGGGATACGGAGAAGGTTCTTCCATTTACAGCATTCAATAAAAACACACTTCCAATAATCAGGATCAGATGTATCATTCGACGAATGATGGCTTCTGGTCCTTCTATTTCACTTTTTCGTTTTGAGGATTTTATACCGGCAAAAAGTCCAAAAAGTACGGACAGCAATCCAAACAGTGGAGGAGAAAAGAATGCGCCAAAGTCAATTTTCATTCCTGGATAAAACATACTTCCTAGAATTCCTTCTAAAATACAGACTAAAGTTGTGCTGGTAAAAAAAGTAATCAGTAATTCCATACGGGAATCACGTGAAAGAAAAGCATATTCTTTATTCTTCATTTGACATCACCTTCCTTATTTCTTTTACATATTGTCTTGATATCACGACTTTTTCCTTGTTTTTCATATGTGCATAAAATCTGCCATTTAGTGTCGGGCTGATACCCTCGAGTTGCATAAGATTTAAGACAACTGACTTAGAGCAACGTATAAAATGACAATATTTATAGGCACTTTCCACTTCATAAAGGCGCATTTTAACATCATAGACATGTTCGCTTGTATAGGCAAACAATTTTTCGTCTACTGCTTCAAAATAACAGATATCTTCCAGTCGTATTTTACATAGTGTTCCATCCAAGATTCCAGTCAATTCCTGCCCTTTTGCAAGGGCATAGGAATAGATTTCACGAATTACTGGAGATAGTTCAACACATTGTATGATGACTTCTTCGTCTTCTTTATGTCGTATTTTTTGTATTCTGGTCTTCATAAAATTTTCAGCCTTTACTTTAAATATAAATTAAAATATTCTAAAACCATTTGATTCATTTGTTCAATACATTCTTTTGGATCCACACTGCCCACACCTAATTTTTTCGCAAGGACAGGAGAGAATAGTGGAAGATCTGTAAAATTCAGATGACCGGCATTCTCAAATATTTTATATTGATAGTCATTTGCCTTGCTTCCAAGATAGAAGTTCACATAAGAATCACCATAGAGGCGCGCTTTCTCATAAATATCTCTGGAGTATACATCGAGTACAGGGACTGGAAAGGGCGTCGGATCAAAAGTTTCTGTACCATTTTCAAAACCAGTATATTCACCAAGCATAGTCCCTTCCAGAACGATAACAGCATCAATATCAGCTCGCATTCTGGCTACTTCAACACTGGTTGCACCGCCTAAAGAGTGACCAAACAAGCCGATTTTATCAGTTGTGATTCGATCAAAAGGGGCCTGTTCAGGGGAGGATGTCATCGAAATAATCTGTTCCAGAACAAAATTCTCATCTGCGGATCTAAGTTCCATCCATTTTTGAGACTTCTCATAAATTCGTTTTTCTGATTCGGTGTCAGTTGCACCATTATCGGCATAAACATCATTCATAAAATTTTGATCTACGAATGTAATTTTATTATTTGCATCTTTTAGAAACAAGCTATGGTAAGGGTGACCGATGCTTGCAACAACATATCCATGTGAAGCAAGTTCCTGACAGGTAGAAGCGTTATTGTCCATAATCCCAAAGGCACCATGGGAAAATACAATCAATGGGTAGTTACCATCTTCTACTGGATACCAGAACTTAACACTGACCTGACGATTGGATCCGTCATTTGTGAAGGTTTCCAGGCGGTTTTTATCCTCCCATGTTACCAAAGTGGTTTGGATCACATGGTCTCCGCTTGGGACAATATCAATTTGATTGGGAAACAGGATAGCGGGCAGCATTAAAATACCGAGCACAATGATATTGAACAGAACCAACAAAACCTTTTTAAACATAGGATATGGAGTTTTATTTTTTCTCCTTGCACGAATCCAGAAAAAAAGCTCCATTCCAATTATCATGATTGCAATTAAAATACTCATCTTATTCATCATATACCTCCTTGACCTTTCAAACCAGAGCATATATTACTTTTGTGTATTTGGAAATAGAAGGTAGGATGAGTTGCATTTTTAATGGATAAAATGCTGATATAGACTAATTTATTACTGTGAAATCAATGATATTTCCATGACTTGTATACTCCTCAAATAGTGACAAAAATAGGCTGTCATCTTCTACAGTTCCATCTATATTATCCTCTGCAGAATAGTAGCGATGGGATACGCTGTTCCATCACATTGGATATTTCCTGCAAGTACGGTATCTCCATGATTGTTTTTAACATATACTTCTGCATCAATTGCAGCCATAACACCATCATCATAATCATATACGCCATCTGCTACGAGAAGAATAGGGTTATGAAATACAGATTCTACTAGGGCATATGCCTGACCAGTGGTAAGAGAATTAATAATTTCGTCATATCCCGTATATTTTCCAGATCCATCCATAGGATCTTCAGATTTCTGACACGCAGAAAGAATAAG
Source organism: uncultured Lachnospiraceae bacterium (assembly GCA_947631985.1). Classification (GTDB taxonomy): domain Bacteria; phylum Bacillota; class Clostridia; order Lachnospirales; family Lachnospiraceae; genus SZUA-378. Next base: position 4,007 of record CANRNK010000104.1, read on the forward strand.
AACTAGTACAACGAAGATAAGAGATAATGATTTTATTTTTTTCATAAGGAATCCCCCAAATTATCAATCTATTCCTTCATATCGTATCACAATGAATTGAAATAAGCCATGGTCTTGAATTGAATGAATCAAATATCTTGTGTGTGAAAAAAATAAAAAAAGGATTAAAAACTGATAAATACAAAGAATGATGGTAAATTTGATTTAAATAAATGAATAGGCTATAATAAAAATTGATTATTATAAAAATTATAACAATTTTGGGAGGTGATTAAATTGCCGGAAGAAGGTATTACCAGAAAAATCAGAAGTTACAACGTAAATTATATTGATGGAGGTTAGCGAAGATGATTACAGTAAATGCAAAAGTAAGAGAGAATCATGAGAAAAATCGTAGAATGAGAAGAGAGGGATGGATACCTGCAATCCTTGATCAAAGAAGTACAATTGACACGGACAATCAGTCTATAAAGATCAAGGATAGTGATTGTGATAGATTACTTCGTGTAGTCAAAGTAGGGGGTCTTGCGAGCTTAGATGTTGAGGGTAAAGCGTATAAGACATTCATAACAGAAGTACAGAGAGAACCTATGACCAATCAATTGCAACATCTTAGTTTTGAAGAATTAAGACCTGAAAAGAATGTGAAATCGGTTGCACAAATCAGTCTTACTGGTGGAAACATGCAAAAATATGAGTATATTCTCACAAGACAAGCTGTTCCATACGAAGCAATAACAGAGGATATGATAGAAAATATTTGCATAAACCTTGATAAATATGATAAACCAATGAATATAACGGTTGGAGATCTGAGCAAAAAGCAGAAGTCAACGTTTAGGATTTTATTAGAGGACGATCTGGAGATTTTATACATCAGACAAAGACCAGGCTGGAATGCGAATGAGCAATAGTTACTTCTTATTTTTTACAATCATTCATCTCAGACTATATTTAAAATGAGCGTTGAAGTTTGTTTGATAACAAATACCAATGGCAGGAATTGTTACAGATTCCGGACGTGAATTCCTTCTTTCAATTCATGGATCTGGTAAATCATATTTCCAGTAATCAGGAAGATTATGAATCTTTTTATCATGAATACAAAGGGAAAAAGTATCGTCACTCAGAATTACACAATTTATTTGGCTATTATATGACCAGAGCAGCAGCGGAAGCCTTTGATGCGATGATACCAGGAAAAAGAATTCTTTTATTTTCGAGGGCATCTTATATTGGTATGCATAGATATGGTGGTGTCTGGCAGGGAGATAATTGTTCCTGGTGGTCACATTTGTTATTAAATATTAAAATGATGCCATCGCTTAATATGTGTGGGTTTTTATATACAGGTGCAGATATTGGTGGGTTTGGTGAAAATGTGACCGAGGATCTTTTGATTCGATGGCTATCGTTTGGAGTGTTCACACCTCTGATGAGAAATCATTCAGCACGCGGGACCAGAACACAGGAAGTATATCAGTTTGAGTCAACGGAACTGTTTAGAACAATCATTGAGGTGCGTTACATGCTTCTGCCATATCTGTATAGTGAGTTTATGAAAGCAGCATTGGAAGATACAATGATGTTCCGTCCGCTTGGATTTTGTTATGGGCAAGATGAAGTTGCACGAAGTATTGAGGATCAGTTGCTTGTAGGGGATAGCATTATGATCGCTCCAGTCTATGAACAGAACGCGATTGGGAGAAATGTATATTTTCCTGAACGGATGAAGTTCCTTAGATTTTCAAAAGGAAATATAATAGAGGAATCTGTTTATGAAGCGGGATTTTCTTATATAAAGATGCCTCTTGGCGATATTTGTGTTTTTATAAGAGAAAACAGAATCCTGCCAATTTCAACGGGTGGAGAATATACAGAGCAAGTTGATTTTGAGAATCTTGAATGTTATTCGTTTGGTGAGAATGTCATTCCGTATCAGAATTATGTGGATGATTGAGCATTGATATCATGCTATAAGCTGGAATGAAGATTGACTTTCAATCAATACAACGTATAATAATTGGTAGCGCCAAAATTGGTGCTGCCAATTTTGCGTCAGGAGAGAAGAATCATGAAATATATCAAACAGTTCTTAATCATCCTTGTGATTTCATTCGCAGGGGAATTGTGTAAATACATACTTCCATTTCCAATCCCAGCAAGTATATATGGCATGGCTATCATGTTTACAGGTTTGATGACTGGTCTGGTTAAATTGGAAGACGTAAGACATACTGGTAAATTTTTAATTGAAATTATGCCAATCATGTTTATCCCAGCGGGAGTAGGTCTGGTAACGAGTTGGGGGATCCTTAGACCTGTGTTTGTACCGGTCTGTGTTATTACCGTGGTTACCGTAATAACGGTTATGATAGCAACTGGCAAAGTGTCACAAGGAATCATCAGATGGGAACAAAAGAAAATCGAAAAAGGAGAAGTAATCGATGAGCCACTTTTTTGAAGATTCAATGTTTGCAGGTGTAACTTTAAGCCTTGTTGCATATTTTATTGGAACATTATTAAAGAGAAAATTTAAGCTAGGAATTTTCAATCCATTGTTGATATCAATTATTGTGTCAATCATTGTTTTATTAGTAGGTAAAGTTGATTACGAGATATACAATGAGGGCGCTAAATACCTTAGTTGGTTATTAACACCAGCAACAGTATGTCTTGCAATTCCACTATATGAACAAAGGGATTTGTTGAAGAAGAATTATAAAGCGGTATTATTTGGACTTTTTTCAGGAGTACTGACTAGTCTTTGTACGGTTTTCGTTCTTTCTCTAATGATGGGATTGTCCCATGAAGAATATGTAACACTTCTTCCAAAGTCAATTACAACTGCAATTGGAATGGGAGTATCAGAAGAACTTGGTGGATACGTTGTAATAACGGTTGCAGTGATTATTGTCACAGGTGTGATTGGAAATATATTTGGTGAGCTAATATGCAAGATATTTAGGATTATAGAACCCATATCAAAAGGGCTTGCATTTGGATCAGCTGCCCATGCGATTGGAACGGCTAAGGCTATAGAAATTGGTGAAGTCGAAGGTGCAATGAGTGGCCTTGCAATTGCAGTTTCAGGAATCATGACTGTACTATTTGCGTCGGTATTTGCAAATTTCATATAAAGGTGTTCGGCTTTATTGCCCCCTGCTATTTGGAGTGAATCAGTAACTATGTAAAACGGAAAGTAGAGTGAACCACATGCAAGGATACAACTGTATTATGGTATTTAGTCAGGACAACAAAAAGATACTTTTTTGCAAAAGAACCAAAGATCCTTATAAGGGATTATATAATCTAGTAGGTGGAAAGATTGAAGAAAATGAAGATGGATTTGAGGCAGCATATCGAGAGTTGAAGGAAGAAACGGGAATAAGTGCATATGACATTAGTCTGAACCATATGATGGATTTTACATATTATAATCAAAATTGCTATGTAGAAGTATATGTTGGAATATTAATTAATCGAGTTGAATTAACAGAGGAGTTGCATCCACTTGAATGGATATCGGTAGATGCAAACTTTTTTGATAGTAAAAAGTTTGCCGGTGAAGGTAATATTGGTCATATGGTAGAACAAGTCAAAACATATGGAATGGGAATAAAAGATCGAGATTTCATTCATCCCAAAATGGATCTTAGCAATCAAACAGTATGTATCGGTGTAGATGGGTGTAAAGGCGGGTGGATTACGGCTGTTTTGGATAAAGGGAAGCTTTCCATTAACAAGTATAATAGTTTGGAAGAAATTGTGAACCAATACCCTGATTTTAATGAATTTCTAATAGATATGGTAATAGGCTTACAAAGCAATTCAAATCATATCAGGCCAGATACTTATGCAAGACAATTGATTAAGGAAAGAGCCTCAACTATATTTCCGGCACCTTGTAGGCAAGCAGTATATGCAGTTTCTGTATCAGAATCCTATCATGAAAACGAAAGAGTTTTAGGAAAGAAATTCACACCATTGACAGTTGGAATTATTCCTAAAATAAGAGAAGTAGATAGTTTTCTTCAAAAGAATCCTGAGTATAAAAATAGAATTAAGGAAAGTCACCCAGAAGTTTGCATAGCAAGGCTTAATGGCAGAACGATGATGTCCAAGAAGGCAGAATATGATGGGATCAAAGAACGTGTAAATCTTTTGGCAGCATATATTCCGGAAATATCAATGACAAAACTAGTAGCATTGTCAAAAAGCATGAAGTGCAATACGGATGATATTATTGACGCAGTAACACTTGCAATTACTGCTAATATTTCAGCACAAGGTCAGTATGAGTCATTGCCAGAAAAACCAATGCAAGATGAGACAGGGCTTTTAATGCAAATGATTATTCCGAGTTTTGATTGAAGCAAATT
>CANRNK010000105.1 GCA_947631985.1 uncultured Lachnospiraceae bacterium
GCATTTCAGTCAGGAATCTGTTGCAACATTCTGGTTTGTGTTGCTGTACTGATGGCAGCATGTGCAACAGATATTATTGGTAAGGTTGTAGCGCTCTTTTTTCCGATCATGGCGTTTGTGATTGCGGGTTTTGAACACTGTGTCGCGAATATGTACTATATTCCTGCTGGAATGATTGCAGCGTCCAATGAAAAATATGTGACAAAAGCGATGGAATTGTATGGATTAACTTATGATCAGCTTGAGGGACTGAATCTGCTTGCGTTCCTTACTCATAATCTGATACCAGTCACGATAGGGAATTTGATTGGTGGGAGCCTGGTTGTTGCACTTCCCTTGTATGTTGTATACAAAAGTGAATCTAAGGGATCTATAAAAGCGGTACCCAATATGTCTATCACAGCGAAAGAAAACAGAAATTATGAGAAGAGTGTATAATGACGCTGGTTGCGTTTTAAAATGTTTCCCTATATAATATGAGTCATATAACATAAAGAAGGGTGAAGCTAACATTTTGCAGTTGTTTTGCCTGACTTGAATGAGTACACTAGGAGGGACAAGAAATATGGATAAACCAGTATTGGTAATATTGGCAGCAGGAATGGGAAGCAGATATGGCGGTTTGAAACAGATTGATCCGGTAGATGATCAGGGAAATAAAATCATTGATTTTTCCATTTATGATGCAATGAGAGCTGGATTCAAAAAAGTAATCTTTATTATCAAAAAAGAAAATGAAGAAGATTTTAGAACCTGTGTAGGAGACGCAATCAGCAAACACATGGAAGTAGAGTATGTATTCCAAGATTTAAATAAGGTGCCGGAGGGATTCGCAATTCCGGAAGAGCGTGTAAAACCATGGGGAACAGCCCACGCGATTCTATGCTGTAAAGATGCCATAAAAGAGCCGTTTGCAGTGATTAATGCAGATGATTATTATGGTGTTAATGCATTTGTTACCTTATATGAGTATCTGACGACTCATGCAGATGATGAAAAATATCGTTATGCTATGGTGGGGTATGAGCTTGGAAACACGCTGACAGAAAATGGTTCAGTAGCAAGAGGATGCTGTGTAACGGATGAAAATAATTTTCTGGTTACCATTGCAGAGAGAACGCAGATTGAGAAGAGAGAGAATGGTGCTGCTTACACTGAAGATGGAGTCAACTTCATTCCAATCGACATGAAAACACCGGTTTCTATGAATATGTGGGGATTTACGCCAAGTGTTCTTAAGGAAATGGAAGTAGCAGTGAATCATTTTTTTGCAACAGAAGTCGAAAAGAACCCTTTAAAATCTGAATGTTTTCTACCAATAGAAATAGACAAATTACTGCAAAAAGGTGTTGCGACGGTAGAAGTACTTCGCTCATCGGATAAATGGTTTGGTGTAACTTATAAAGAAGATAAGCCATTTGTAGTAGAGTCCATTGCCAATCTGAAACAACAGGGAGTTTATCCAACGAAGTTATGGTAATTGTGCAGTTGAAGAACTGGCGCTAAGAAACAGGAGGATAAGGGAATGGCAATTTTAGTAACTGGTGGTGCAGGATATATTGGAAGTCATACTGTAATTGAATTGCAAAATGCTGGTCTTGAGGTTGTTGTAGTTGACAACCTGTCAAATTCTAGTAGAGAATCATTACGGCGGGTAGAAAAGATTACGGGTAAGAGCGTAACGTTCTATGAAGCAGATGTTCTGGATAAGGACGCATTGAATCTGATTTTCGAAAAAGAGTCTATTGATTCCTGCATTCATTTTGCAGGGTTGAAGGCGGTAGGAGAGTCGGTGGCAAAGCCATGGGAGTATTATTACAATAACATTTCGGGCACCTTGGTGTTACTTGATGTGATGAGAAAACATAATGTAAAAAATATCATTTTCTCTTCCTCCGCAACCGTATACGGAGCACCTGCATTTGTTCCAATCACTGAAGAATGTCCAAAGGGTGAAATTACAAATCCTTACGGACAGACGAAAGGAATGTTGGAACAGGTTCTTGTAGATATTCAAAAGGCAGATCCTGAATGGAATGTGATTATTCTTCGCTATTTCAATCCGATTGGTGCACATGAAAGTGGAACAATTGGCGAGAATCCAAATGGAACACCCAATAATCTCATGCCATATATAACACAAGTCGCAGTGGGAAAACTTGAAAAACTAGGTATTTTTGGAGATGACTATGATACGGCTGATGGAACGGGTGTGAGAGATTATATTCATGTTGTTGACCTTGCGGTCGGCCATGTGAAAGCATTAAATCAGATAGAAAAAAAGGCGGGATTGAAAATTTATAATCTTGGAACAGGACACGGATATAGCGTGCTGGATATCGTACATAATTTTGAAGAGGCCTCAGGTGTGAAAGTTCCATACGAAATCAAACCAAGAAGAGCTGGCGATATCGCATCCTGTTATGCTGACCCCGCGAAGGCATTTAACGAACTCGGATGGAAAGCAGAAAGAGGAATTCGCGAAATGTGTGAAGATTCCTGGAGATGGCAGTCTTCTAATCCGGATGGATATGAATCATAAATCGCTCTGAATGATACCTTGCTTAAGATGAAAATGAAGAAGACCCCCCATGCAACATCCATGGGGGGTCTCGTGCTATCTTAAATTGTGATTACGTATCGATACATAAAAATAAAATGACAAATACTACCGCCCATTACAAAGAGATGGAAAATTTCATGGGAGCCAAAATATTCATGACGTGAATTAAAAATTGGTAATTTAAGTGCATATATGATACCGCCAATGGTATAGACAATACCTCCTGCAAAGAGCCAGAAAAAAGCGGAGGGAGATAAAGTTGTCCACAACTGTCCAAACACAAAAACGCATACCCAACCCATAGCGATATAGATAATAGAAGAAAACCATTTTGGACAGGTAATCCAAAGTGCTTTGATTAGAATACCACCCAGAGCAATGCCCCAGACGACTGCGAGTAAGGTATAACCTAAAGTTCCACCGAGCACAATCATGCAGACGGGAGTGTAAGATCCGGCTATTAAAACAAAAATCATCATATGATCGATTTTACGAAATATTTTAACAATGTGTGCAGATACATTCAGACTGTGATAGAGAGTGCTTGCTCCATACAGAGAAATCATGCTTAGAATAAAGACAGCCATTGCAGAAAGCGTAAAGGGATTTCCTGAAGCGTATGCTTTAATGAGTAGTGGGGTGGAAGCGAAAATCGCCATCATCATGGCGATAAAGTGCGTTAATGCACTGCCTGGTTCACGAATTGTAATTTGCATAATGAAACCTCCTGATTTACATGTAGTTATCAAAACTATGTTATCTATATAGTGATACTATAACAAGTGATGTGGCATGTCAAGAGGAGGGAGAAAAATTAAGAAATTAATCTTCTTCAATTACCTGTATTTCAAGAAAATCAAAGGTGATATCATCAATAAAGTGATCCTGAGTAAATCGGGTTTTGGAATGTCTTTTGAAATCACTGATGGTAGAATTTAGCCAGAGTGGCTTGCTTAAATCAAAGCAATTGCAGATTTCTTCAATTGCCTGAAAAACCTTTTGCGTTCTTGTATCATCACTTTCATTGCAGACAACCATATCATTTATCAACCGATTTTCTTTGAAGAGTTTAGCCCAGATGCGAAACATTTAATTAACCATACCTTTCTTTGCAGTCTGCAACTTTGTGTCGTAGGCACAAAATGCGTGTGAGAGATTCGTCTTTCACACTGTTATCTTCCTTCTATTTATAATAGTAATCTAAAAAAGTACAATACTAGTTTATTGGTTCTTTGGAGAAAAGTAAAGAAAACAGAATAAACAATTTAATAAAAGTAAAAAAAATATAAAATCATTGTTGAAAATGTATATTTTATATTATTTATGGTATAATTATTTGGTGAAGTAACATATTTTGAGCAATCAAAAATGAAAAATCTTCCTATTTAAAATAACATATAATAAGGTGGCAATTAAGAATGGAATTTGAACCAAGAGAAGGCGGAGATATTGACAGCTGGGAAGAAGTACTCCTTGTGTATAACTCTGCATTGAAAGAAATCAATACAAAGCTTGAGATTTTAAATGATGAGTTTCAGAGAGTGCATAAGTACAATCCAATAGAACACATCAAAGCAAGAATCAAGAGCCCGGAAAGTATTGTAAAGAAATTAAAGAAGTATGGATATGAATCAACCGTTCAGAATATGGTTAAATATGTAAATGATATTGCAGGGATCAGAGTCATCTGTTCCTTTACTTCAGACATTTACCAGATTGCAGAAATGATTGCGAAACAATATGATATTAAGATTTTATCGATTAAAGATTATATAGAAACACCAAAGCCAAGTGGTTATAAAAGTTTCCATATGCTTGTAACGGTACCCATTTTTTTATCAGACAGAATGATTGATGCAAAGGTAGAGATTCAGATTAGAACAGTTGCGATGGACTTCTGGGCGAGTCTGGAGCATAAAATGAATTATAAATTTGAGGGACATGCACCACAGTTAATCAAAGATGAACTGGTTGAATGTGCTAAAATGGTAGCAGAGCTTGATGATCGAATGCTATCATTGAATGAGGAAATCAACCGATTTGCGAACAAACAAGAAGGATTTATGGAAGTTGATGAGGATAAACCAAAGTCTGATGGAAAATCATGTTCTTTTCCGAATGAAGAAGCAGCGTTACCTGTAAAAAGAGCAGTTCACTCCTAGAATACAAAAAAATGCCATTTCAAACATGAAGTTTGAAATGGCATTTTTGGTTTAAGCTATAATTATTCAGCTACAACTTCTTCAGCAGCAACTTCTTCAGTAGCTTCTTCTTCAGCAACTTCTTCAGTAGCTTCTTCTTCAGCAACTTCTTCAGTAGCTTCTTCTTCAGCAACTTCTTCAGTAGCTTCTTCAGCTACAACTTCTTCAGTAGCTTCTTCAGCAACAACTTCTTCAGCAACTTCTTCAGTTACAACTTCTTCAGCAACTTCTTCAGCTACAACTTCTTCAGCAACTTCTTCTGTTACAACTTCTTCAGTAGTAACTTCTTCAGTAGCTGCGCCACATCCTACTAATAACATTGCACATGTAGCTACGGATAACATCATCATCACTAAGTTTTTTTTCATTTTTATTTCCTCCTCTGGGTCTTTGCCCGTGTTGAAGTGTTTTTCCCTCAACAGTTGTTAATGATATATGAAATATGTGAACAAAGTGTGAACAAAAAATAAATAAAATATTAATATTGTGAATAGTTAAAATGCACAACACCTTTTTTGTAAAATGAATACGTGGAATAAGAGATGGGAATAAAAAAGAAATCGACCAAAAAGAAGGAAAAATGGGATAAAATGAGGAGTGCCCAGGTATCTTCCGATACCCGGGCTATTATGAAAAAATTTATTTATTTTGATTGCAAAACATAAAAAACGCTTTTTGCTCTTCAAACCTATGGTTAGTATAGCAATAAAATATGAATAAAATATGAACATAATGTAAAAATACAGTTAATCAATACAAAAGGTTGTAATCAAGGGACAGTATATTAGTGTATATTGCACAAAAACACGCTTCCGGTTGAAAAATATAAAAAAGAATGATACACTAAATCCAGTATTTGATGATTGCTTGAATAAAATGCACTGTTGACAACATTTCTTTTTATTAATAGGAAGAAAGTGGTATTGGACTATGCTTGGGGGAAAAATCATGGACAACTTTATGGATAAACTGGCGCAAAAGTGGAATGCAGCCGAGCTGATTAAGGCTAATTCGGCGGCAGAAGCCATGGAATTAAAGAGACTACGTGACCAGGTTGCGGAGTACGAAGCAATCCTTCAGGAAATGAGAAAAGTGAACCTGAGCAATTCAGAGCTTACAAACACTTCAAAACAGCTTTTGGAAGAGGGAATTCAAGAATTAGTTGCCTTGATAGAGCAGGAAAAAAACGCACCGACTTCAGATGTTGTTCAGGTTGTAAAAGATTCTTTTGCTGAAACACAGGAGTGTATCCATGTGGAGAATGTAAAAGTATATCGGAATGTACAAGCTGTTGTTGTGGATGGTTTTAAAAATCAAGCTGAGGTTATGGCAGGCAAGAGCATAGAGCTAAAAAAGGAAAATGAAATCTTGCAAAAGAAGTGCAGAGGAATAAAGCCGCTTATCATTATACTTTTGTTAGTTTCACTTGTTAACACCGGATTGATTGTGGTACAGATTTTGGGTATTCTTTAATAAGGAGATAGAATGGGGAAACAATATTGGAAGGCAGGGAATATGCTGTATCCAGTTCCAGCAGTTATGGTAAGCTGTCAACGCGACGATGAGAGGCCTAATATCATTACACTCGCATGGGCGGGCACGATTTCGTCTGATCCTGCTATGGTTTCAATCTCTATCAGAAAAGAAAGGTTCTCTTACAATATAATAAAGGATACAAAAGAGTTTGTTATTAACCTGGTTACGAAGGAAACAGTTTTTGCAACAGATTACTGTGGAGTTAAGTCGGGAAGAGAGATTGATAAGTTTAAAGAAATGAATTTAACACAGATTCCTTCCCTATATGTAAAGGCACCATCGATTGGGGAATGTCCGGTTAATATAGAATGTAAAGTAGTTGATATGATTCCGCTGGGAACACATGACATGTTCCTTGCAAAGGTTGTCGGTGTAACCGTTGATGACCAATATATGAATGAGTCAGGGAAATTTTGTCTCAATGATACCGGACTTGTTGCTTATTCTCATGGTGAATATTTTGAACTTGGAGAAAAGCTTGGAAAATTTGGTTATTCAGTAAAAAAAAATAAAAAAAGATGATGTGTTACAAAGATGTAGCGTTGGGTTTATTTCCCAATGCTCTTTTTTATTCACGACAATTGTTTCAATGAGGAGGCTGTGTATGAACCAAATGGATAAAGTGCTTGCTACAAATTTAAGAAGAATCAGACAGGAAAAGAAAATGAGCCTGGATGTATTAGCGGATCAAACTGGGGTTAGCAAAAGTATGCTTGGACAAATTGAAAGAGGAGAATCCAATCCAACCGTTACGACGATTGGAAAGATCATGGAGGGTCTGCGCGTTTCTTTTGAGGATTTAATTGCAGTGCGCGAGAGTCAAGTGACAATCACTTCCTTAAGTGAAAGCAATATTTATCGCGAAAAAAAGGACAGCTACCTCGTTCGGACAATATTTCCTTATCAAAAAATGAAGTTTTTTGAAGCATATGAATGTACAATTATGCCTGGAGCCACGATGACAGGGATAGCGAATCATTCTGACGCAACAGAATGTTGCACTGTCATTGAGGGTGAAGGGGAATTGATTGTATTTGACGAGATTTTTCCCATTAAAAAAGGAGATTCAGCAAGAGCTGCAACGGAAAGAGGATTACTGTATAGGAATAGTGGAACGGAGGTTTTTAGATTGCAGATTATTGTATCCCATAATAAAGCAGGGGTATAATATTTTAAGAATATGTTACAGAATCTTTACAATATCAATGTTTGCTGATAGAATAAGTCCTGTATCATTTTTTAAATTTCAAATAAGAAAAGTGTAATCATGATGAGAATATCCAAGAATAATAGAAGGCTTAATTTTGCTTATATAAAAATATCTGTGCTGGCAGTTGCTGTCAGTGCATTCTTTTTACCTAACTTTACAAAGTTTGAAACGACTGGTGACAATATGTTTTCTGTCGTTTTAAACGGAACGCAGGTTGGTGTTTTAGCCAGTATTGAGGATGCAAATAAATGTCTGCAGCTTGCAAGAGCTCAAATTGCAAGAGGATCAGAAGAATTGATTTTGATTGATACCGCCCTGGAAACAAAGGGAGAGGAAGTGCTGATTGGAAGAGTGGACTCGATGACTTCAGTCAAACGAAACATGCAGCAAGTGCTTCGTAATCATACAAAGCAGACACTAAACAGATCCTATACTGTAAAAATAAATGAATTTACCGTGAATTTGTCGTCAACAGATGACGTGACGGCTTTGTTACAAGCAGCAATTGATCAGTACGATTCTAAAAATTTATATGCTCCGGAACTGGTCATTGATCAGACGCGAGAATTAAATGTGCTTACTGCACAGATGGTTACCAAGGAAGAAGTGAAGAAAAAACAGGATGATAGAGAAAAAGTATTTGTCAATGCTGGGGTTCAGACAACACTTGACCAGATTTTTGGATCAGTTGAGTCCGCAGCGCAAAAAAGCTTTGATGAGTATCCGTACGGACTGATTGATCTGTCACTTGCAGATGAGGTAGAGGTTGTAGAAGCTTATCTCATGGAGTCTGAGATTACGCCACTTCAGGATGCGATTGCGGAGGTAACAAAAGAGCAGGAAAAAGAGACCATCTACGAAGTGGCATCAGGGGA
>CANRNK010000106.1 GCA_947631985.1 uncultured Lachnospiraceae bacterium
GAACAACACCTGTCTTTTTATGAACGGATGCAATCTTTGGTTGCAGAAGAAACAAACCTGAAGCAGGAAAGCTTGTTACTAGAAAAAAGTAAGAGATTCCTGGAAAGCTTGCAGGAATACCGTAAAATGGCCGTTTTCACACCAATTCATGAACTAATCTATCGTTTTTATGAGAATGAGAGGTTCTATTATGAAAAAGCATCGCTACCAGGTGGAGAGCAAAGAAGAGCCAATCTTGATATGCTACTTGAGAAAGCCCAGTCTTTTGAGAAGACCAGTTATCACGGATTATTTCATTTTATCAGATATATGGAACAGCTTGAAAAATATGAAGTAGATTATGGAGAAGCAAATATTGCGGATGAAACAGCAAACGTGGTCAGAATTATGAGCATCCACAAAAGCAAAGGTCTAGAATTCCCGATTTGCTTTCTGGCAGGTCTTTCGAAGCAGTTTAATCAACAGGATATGAGAAAACCAATGGTGTATGATCTGGAATATGGAATCGGTGCAGATTATCTCAATCCGATTCAGAGATTTCAGGTGCCAACCATTCGAAAACGGATGATTGCCAATAAAATGAAGATGGAATTACTTGGGGAAGAGCTTAGAATTCTGTACGTTGCGATGACGAGAGCAAAAGAAAAGCTGATACTGACAGGAACCATCAGCACACTTGAAAAGGTGATGCAGTCTGGAAGCCTATATTCCGGACTGGAGCAGGAGTCATTGCCGTTTAGCAGTCTGTTATCGATGAGGAGTTATCTGGAATTTATTCTGGCAGCGATATTTCGGCATGGAAAGCCAGATGCATCGCTGTTTGAAGTGAGTGTTGTTTCGATAGAGGATTTTGTTCAAAGTAAAGCACAGGAAACGCTTCAGTCTTCTGAAAGAAAGGATACGTTGCTATCGGATGAAACACCAGTGATAGAGTCATTATTTGCAAAATTAAAGGAAGATTTTTCTTATGCTTATCCCTATTCACACTTGGCAGAAATGATTACTAAGACAACGGTATCTGAACTTAAGAAAATGGACAAAAGCAGGCAAAGTCTTGAGGGTGAGGGGAGTTTGGAAGACGATGGATTTTTCACCTTTGAAGAACCAGAAATCATACCTTATTTACCCAAATTTATTGGGCAGGAAGAACATGTTGGTGGGGCTGAGAGAGGAACTGCATATCACCGGGCATTAGAACTGTTAGATTTTGGAGCGCTTCTGGAGGGCACATCGGTTCAAAAACAGATTGATTTACTGTGCAAAAAAGGAAGACTTGATCAAAAAAGTGTCGAGCTGATAGAGATAAAAAAATTGACGAATTTTTTCGCTACGAAGTTGGGACAACGGATGTGTCTTGCAAGCAGGAGTGGAACGTTAAAGAAAGAACAGCCGTTTATGTTGGGAATCGCAGCGAACCGGGTGAAGGAAGAGTACCCGGAGGAGGAACTGGTTCTGGTACAGGGAATTATCGATGCGTATTTTGAAGAAGGGGACGAGTTGGTTCTGGTGGATTATAAAACGGACCGTGTAGATTGTGTAGAGGAGCTGGCGCAGAGGTACCAGTTGCAGGTTGGGTATTATGCGGAGGCGTTAGAGCGGCTTGTTGGGAAGCGTGTAAAAGAGAGGCTGATTTATTCAATTCGGCTTGGAGAGGTAGTGGAGGTGCCTTAAAGGGCTTCCGCGTGGTAAAACGTACGGCTTCTCCGTGTAAAACGAACGGCTTCTCCGTGTAAAACGAACGGCTTCTCCGTGTAAAACGGACGGCTTCTCCAGCAAATGTTTCCGAGCGAGGAGGCGCTCTCGCTTCGCTTCATTCGTAGCTGTACATAAGGCTCGAGAAAACCGAGCCTAAGTACAGACGAATTCAGAGACTCCTCTTTCGGAAATCATGTAGCTGGAGAAGCCTGTTGTATTTAAGGCGATTGTATGGAAGGCAGATGCAGGGAAGCTTGTTGTATTTAAGACGATTGTATGGAAGGCGGATATATTTAAGGCGATTGCTATGGAAGGCGGATGTATGGAAGCCGATTGTAATAGAAGATAGTGTATATAAGTATTTGGAAACAATTATTTAAGAGATGGCATTTTTGAACTTCAATCTGGCATTTTAGAATACCGGGTTGACAGTAAGTGAATTATTAGGTATGATTTTTATAAATAAAGGATTGTTACTGATCAAGCAGGCAAAACCTAAATGCAGACCCCACTGTATTTAGGTTTTTTTTATAAGAAGCAGGTGTGGATATGAAAAATAAGGATGTGAAGAGTAAAAACAAAAAAGTGATATTTCTTGATATTGACGGAACGATTTATAGTGAATTTGGTGTGATTCCAGAGAGTGCAAGAGTGGCAATCCGTATGGCGAGGGAGCAGGGGCATAGTCTTTTTTTAAACACGGGACGTAATCGGGGAGAGATTCCGGGAGATATTATTGAACTTGGATTTGATGGAATCGTTGGATCATCAGGGGCATATGCTGAAGTTGCGGGAAATGTGATTTTCAACCAGCATATGGAGAAGACTCTTTTAAATAAAATCTATGACTTTTTGTTTGCACATGAGATTGCATTTACAGCTGAGACAAATGATAAAATTTATGGAACGAAGGAAAATATTGAGGAGCAGGTTCGTGTATTCCGGGAATTTGCCAAAACGCATATTTCGGATTTTGAGAAGAATTTAGATAAGATTTCAATTTTTGCGAATTTGCTGATGGAAACTGAGAATATTTATGAGCTGGAGGGTGTAAACAAAATTATTTTTTATCATTCCTCATTTACGATTGAAGAGCTGAGAGAAAAGCTTGGCGAAGAAGTTATGGTAATTAGTAGTACGATTGGTTTTATGGATGGGATCAGTGGGGAAATTTATAGCAGGGATACGAATAAGGCGACTGGAATGGAAGCAATTATGAGGCATGTCGGCTGTGTGCGTGAGGACACGATTGCGTTTGGAGATGCAGGCAATGATCTGGAGATGCTTGCGTTTGCAGGTGTGGGTGTTGCCATGGGGAATGGAACAAGCGAAGCGAAAGCAGCAGCAGATTATGTCACTGGGCATGTCAAAGAGGACGGACTGTATCAAGGGTTCGCAAAATTTGGTTTACTCTAAGAAAGGAGCAGGTATGAGAACAGTTCAAGGAAAAACAGTGTTTGATGGAGTTGCTGTGGGACGGATTCTTTTTTTTGGTAAGAAACAGGAAACTGTGAAACGGGAACGAATTGAGAATGCAGAAGAAGAAAAGAAGCGTTTGATGGAAGCACTGGATGTGTCACTGGATCAATTGACGGTATTGTATGAGAAGGCTCTCAAAGAAGTTGGAGAAGCCAATGCTGCTATTTTTGAGATTCACCAGATGATGCTACAGGACGGAGATTATCTGGATGCAATTTCGAATATGATTGTCTCACAAAAGGTAAATGCAGAATTTGCAGTTGCAACGACAGGAGATCATTTTTCACAGATGTTCGCCTCTATGGAGGATGAATATATGAAGGCGAGGGCAGCGGATGTAAAGGATATCTCGGAACGTTTGATCCGTGTGCTAATGGGAAGTGCAGAGCAAGAAGTGACTTCACAGGATTCGGTCATTATTATTGCGGAAGATTTAGCCCCCAGTGAGACGATTCAGTTGGACAAAAGTAAAGTCAAGGCATTTGTAACAAGACTTGGCAGTATGAATTCCCATACGGCAATCCTTGCAAGAACCATGAATATTCCAGCATTGATTGGTGTTGAAATTGATGCAGACTGGGATGGATTGATGGGAGCTGTTGATGGGAGTAGTTCCAGTTTATTTATTGAGCCGGAAGAAGAAATTCTTGAAAGATTGGATCAGAAGAAAAAACAGCAGGAAGAAATGAAGGAAATGCTCTTCGAACTCAAAGGAAAAGAGTCCGTGACAAAGGACGGCAGGAAGATCAATCTGTATGCCAATATAGGAAATATTGGGGATGCAGGGGCTGCATTAATGAATGATGCGGAAGGAATCGGACTGTTTCGAAGCGAGTTCTTATATCTGGAGCAGGATCATTATCCGACAGAAGAAGAACAGTTAAAGGCTTACAAAACAGTAGCAGAGACAATGGCTGGAAAAAAAGTGATTATCAGGACACTTGATATTGGTGCTGACAAGCAGGTAGATTACTTTGAGATGGAGAAAGAAGAGAATCCGGCAATGGGTTATCGCGCTATCAGAATCTGCCTTGACAGAACAGAGGTGTTCAAGACGCAGCTTCGAGCGTTGTTTCGGGCAAGTGTATATGGAAATATTGCGATCATGTATCCGATGATTATTTCACTGGATGAAGTCCGACAGATTAAAATAATTGTGGAAGAGGTAAAAAAAGAGCTCCTGGAGGCAGGCATTGAGTTTGGAGAGGTGGAGCAGGGGATTATGATAGAAACTCCGGCAGCAGCTATGATTAGCGATCTTCTTGCCAGGGAAGTTGATTTTTTTAGCATTGGAACGAACGACCTTACGCAATATACGCTTGCAATTGACAGGCAGAATCCTAAACTGGATGCTTTCTATGATTCTCATCATGAAGCGGTGTTGCGATTGATTGAGATGGTAGTGAAAAATGGACATAAAGAAGGGATCTGGACAGGAATCTGTGGGGAGCTGGCGGCAGACACCACACTGACAGAACGGTTCTTAGAGATGGGAGTAGATGAATTGTCGGTATCACCTACGTTTATCCTTGGGGTCAGAAAAGCAATCAGGAATTGTGATCTTTCCCAGATTTAAAGATTGCGTTACATTGGTTTTGATTGTGCTCGTGATGAAGCACGCAGAAGGGAAGAAATATGGAACAGGGCATGGGCGGTGGTTCGGCGATGGATGCAGTGTTGGAGACTACATTTGAAAATGTCGATATTTTAGCAAATGGATACCAGCAGATTGAAGAACTTGGAGCAAAGGGAAATGAAATGATGGATGAGCTGACAGGATTAAGTGGATTGGCAAATGAATCAGTCGATGCCATTTTAACCCAGACGAATGCAACTTATGAATCAGCACTTGAAATTCAGCAGGCAGTGAAAGCAATCACAGCACTCGCATTTCAAACGAATTTATTATCTCTCAATGCAAGCATAGAGGCTGCCAGAGCAGGAACACAGGGTAGAGGGTTTGCAATCGTTGCAGAAGAAATCAGAAAGCTGGCGGACCAGTCCAAAATTTTTGCAACAAAGATAAATGGTAGTGTTACGAGCCTGATTGAGAACTCAAGTGCGAGTATGAAGATGACGCAGGATGTTACAGAGAAGATTTCTCAGCAGAATGACAAATGCAGGAGCACCAAGGAAGTGTTTGAAACGTTGTCTGTAAAAATGAATGAGATTTCCGGAGCGGTGGAGTCGATTGCGATGTCCATGATGGAACTGGAAGGTCTAAAAGAATAGGAAATTGAAACTAAAAATTAAAATGTGAAGGCACAGAAAGGGATGGTATTAAAATGAAGAGTTTCGTGTACAAAGTAATGGATCCAGTAGGAATTCATGCAAGACCAGCGGGATTATTAGTAAAGGAAGCAATGCAGTATAGCTGCAATATTACGCTCGAAAAAGAAGGAAAAAGTGTAGATGCCAAAAGGATTATGGCAGTGATGGGTCTGGGTGTAAAACAGGGACAGGATGTGACGGTAAAGGCTGATGGAGCAGATGAGGCTGTTGCAATTGCATCGATTGAAACTTTCTTCAAAGCTAATTTTTAAGGATAAATCAAAAAAGTCGCTGGTAATTGAAATAGATTACCAGCGATATTTTTATGAGCTTATGATTCTGACAGTGCCATAACTTTTACTCTTGCTAGGGCTGCGTGTACTGGTGGAAGTGCAATTAGAATCAGGGTTAAAAAGGCTTCAGCACCAAGGTAGATTCCGTTGTAAGCAAG
The DNA here is from genome assembly GCA_947631985.1 of uncultured Lachnospiraceae bacterium. Classification (GTDB taxonomy): domain Bacteria; phylum Bacillota; class Clostridia; order Lachnospirales; family Lachnospiraceae; genus SZUA-378. The sequence goes on from CANRNK010000106.1 coordinate 5,897, forward strand.
GGAATAAATCGGTGCAGCCATATTGTAGTCTGCGGCATAGCTTCCAAAGAAAATCATGCCCGAGAGAAAGGCAAAGAAATATCGTCCAAGAACCCCTGTAAGGTATCCTTTAATCAGTCCATGATTTGATTTGGAAAAGAGACCAGACAGTCCGAGCGCACCGAATGCGAAGATATAGTCAACGAACATTTGTGGAAGACTGATAATATAAGGATCGATTGCAAGCTGTAAAAATCCATAAGCCAGAGATGCCATCAGTCCTGTTTTTAAACCATACCAGTAGCCTGCAAGACAGACGAAAAGCATGCTAAACAGGGTAATAGAGCCACCCATTGGAAGGTGAAATAATTTCAAAAGGGAAGTGACAACAGCCAGGGCAATCGCCATGGAAGAAAAGACAAGCTTTCTTGTGTTGAAACGCTGATCCGCGGATTTTTCCTTCACACCCATAGATGCGAGAAGCAGGCAGAGCAGGAATAAGATTATGATTGTGGCATAGCCAGCAGGTGTCAGGGCATAAGAGGTACCCCATTCATCTGTTACAACGGTTGCAAAAAAAGACATAAAAAAACCTCCTTACGTAATCTGCACGACAATGGAGGGGTTGAAACTTGAAAAATGATAAAGTCTCTTGCTTCCTTACGCCGGTATTATCCGGTTCAAGTGGTGAGGGTTAGAATTTAAAAAACTCAGTCTCAGCTAATTAGCTCCCCTAGCGTGCAATATTTAATTGTTAGCCATACTATAAGGGGAGTTGTGAAAAATGTCAAGAACAATTACAATAAGAAAAAAGAGTACCTAGGTAAGGAATACCCAAATGGGGTAGTCCAATACAATATGGAGGAACGGCATGTATCAATATGTTTTATTTGATCTGGATGGAACATTGACAGATCCCAAAATTGGAATTTGTACCTCAGTACAATACGCACTAAAGGACGTGGGGATTGAAGTGGAAAATCTAGATCTTCTGGAGCCTTTTATAGGGCCGCCACTCAAAGATAGTTTTATGAAGTATTATCATATGAGTGCTGAGGAGGCAGACCAAGCAATTGCAAAGTATCGGGAGAGATTTTCTACCATAGGTTTATATGAGAATACGATGTATCCGGGGATTGATCGGTTATTAAAAAAATTAAAAGAATCTGGAATCATTTTGGCAATTGCATCCAGCAAACCAACCGTTTTTGTAGAAAAAATTCTGAAACACTTTGAACTCTATACTTATTTTTCTGTGGTAGTAGGGAGCGAACTGGATGGAAGACGTGGTACCAAAGAGGAAGTGGTAGAAGAAGCTTTATTTCAGCTTTGTGGAAATAAAAAAGAGGAATATCAAAGCTGTGTTATGATCGGAGATCGCAAGTTTGATGTGGAAGGTGCAAAAGCATACGGAATTGACAGTATAGGCGTTACCTATGGATATGGAGGAAAAGAGGAACTTCGAAAAGCGGGAGTCACATATCTGGCTGATCGGGTTGAAGAACTGGAGCAATTTCTATTACCAATTCGCTCGGTGCGTGAAAAGGTGCGCAACTGGCTTCGAATCATAAAAGAGATACTCGGGCCTGTTTTAATGTATTGGCTGATCACAAATACAGTTATGCTGGTTTTTGCTTTTTATTTTCGGGGAATGGAAGAGACCAGGTTTCTTAGCACTTCGGTTGTGGTAAATGCATTAGGTAGTATCGTGGCAATCCCTTTCCTTTGGAGGCAGTTTGGGAAGGATTCTCTGAGCCAATCTAAGAGAAAACACTTTTTTAGGGTTGGGGTTGTGGAGGCAATGAAGATCCAGACCTTGTTATTATTTATTTTGGGAGCAAGCAGTGCATTGGCCTTGAATATGCTGTTTTCCTACATTGATTTCCCACAAATAGGGAATGATTACAAGCAGGTTGAAGCGGTACAGTATTCAGTATCTTTACCAGTAGGGATTGTGATTTACGGTCTGATTATGCCCTTTGCGGAAGAACTTCTGTTTCGTGGAATTGTATTCACAAGAATGAAACAGTATTTTAAAGCTGTCTATGCAATTCCAGCTTCGGCGCTTTTATTTGGAATTTATCATGGGAATCTGCAACAGGCACTCTATGGCTTTTTGATGGGATCGTTAATGGCATATAGTTACTGGGTAAGTGGTAAATTCAAAAATGCACTCATTCTCCACATGGCAGCAAATCTCACAGTGTTTATTATAACGTTCGTTGGAAACGCAGAAACGCACATCAATAATCCTATGAATTGTTTTATATTTACGATAATTTTCTTTTTTACCTTCTTCATCTCTTCGGAATTAGAAAGCAGCTCCTAAAAAGAGCTGCTTTTCTTGTGAGGAATTGTATTGAAAAGGCAATGATTGAAATATAAATAAAAGTAAAAAAGAAACAAGAACAAGATAAAAACATTAATTGTCAGATTATCAGACAATAATATCAAAAAAAGGGTTTACAGAAGTTTGGACAAGG
>CANRNK010000107.1 GCA_947631985.1 uncultured Lachnospiraceae bacterium
ACCCTGACTACGCCTCAAAACTATTTAAAAAGGAAACCGGCATTTCTTTTGGAAATTATATTATCCAGAAAAGAATCTTCGTGCTTATCCGGGTGTAATTCGTGGCACTGAAGAATGGGATGAAACATACAAAATCAGAACCATTGTGGAACGCAATATTCAGCACACAAAAATGAATCTTTGCTTAGCAGGAAGACATACTCAAAATGAGAAAACGCTTCATGCAGATTTAATCTTATCTGGGATAACTCAACTTATTACTGTTCTGCTTGCTGATAAAATCCATCATCACGAATATATACGAAGCCTCAAACCACTTATAGCTTAAACGGATTTCCTTACTACCGGACTTGCAACTCAACCAACCGTGAGTCTATTAAAGTATGCCAATTTTTAAGTGATTGAGCTTTCATCGTTGAAATCCTGCTTTGCAGGATTTTTTCCTTGTTTGAATCACAATTGCGAACTTGTTTCGCAATTACCTAATAATTATTGAATATCCCTGTATTCCTCCCTGTAAGTAAATCTAAACTCTACTCTATCGGATTTATTATAGCATATCATTCTTGCATCATTCTAGCATATCTAAAAATCATTCTATGTAAATTAATCGACAAGATCATTCTGGAACCTTGAAAGATGCTCATACGGAAGAATAAGTCTTCCACGGTAGAGGCCACATCCATCGTTAATAAGGGAATTATTCACCGCTCCAAACATATTTACATCTAATTTTGATAATTCAAGTTGCTGCAACATAATACCTCTTTCATATGCTTCATCAAAATAAATATTTTCTCCTTTTGGAATTGCATCTCTTCTGGCTCTTTCACTTTCCTGTCGTTTTTCGTAACCTAAATGATTGGCAGGACCAATCTCCGCAAAATCATCCATTTCTTTTGTACGAAGCTGTACTTCTACATAACAACGAGCAATATTATCATAAAATGTAATATGTAGTGAACGATATCCATAATTCTCTGCATTTACAATATAATCCCTATAGTACGGGCTTACGCTCTCTTTTAACAGGGGCGTTTTTTTCTCACCTGTTAATGTAGACAGTTCTGCGGTAAATCCGCGTTCCTCCAAAAAACCAGGCAACTGGTTAGCAACATCATATAGATATTTCATTTCTTCATCAGCAAGAGTCTCCCCTTCTTTCAAATGGCATTTTGGAAGAGATATTACAATTCTATATGCAATCAAATCTCGAAAACAGGTTAGACAGTTTTTTACTTCAGCAGTAGAAGGGTAATGACCATGTTCGTTGTAATAATCGGATATATATTCCACTATATATCCATTAAATTTTGATTCCGCGCGTATCAAGGATTTAATTCGTCCCTTGAAGGTAAATGCAAGAAAAGGATATTCATTTGCCATCAATTTATAGAATTCCCGAATCCGCTGAGACTGCGAAGTCAGGAAATCATTGTGCTGTAAAAGTTCCGAAATTTGAAACAGAAAATTGCAGTGAACAAAATCAATTTGATTATGAGTTTCTTTTGCAGACTGTTTCAAATCCTCCGTATATCTCTGTAAAATCTTAAGAACGGTATCTCCAGAATATAAATAATCATTTAATTTTATCATAAAATATTAACCTCACAGACTGTGTTTTATTATGCCTTGGTATTTCTCAAAATTCGTAATACATAAAATTACTATACAAACGTTCCATCCTTCATATGTCGCTCGTAATAATCCTTTAGATAAGTTATTAACAGTATATCACTTTTGTCAAATTCATAAATGCTTTCAGATTTTGTGAGATCCACTTATCCTTATGATGTAATAGCTGCGTACAAATATTGAAGTCATTATGATAATTCAACTTTATTAGCTCTTTATTAAAAGAGAGATTATTATGAAAACTTTATTATTTTTAGCAAGAGGATTTGAAACCATGGAATTTAGTGTATTTGTAGATGTACTGGGATGGGCAAGACATGACTATGGTTATGATGTTGCTTTGGATACCTGTGGATTTAAAAAACAAGTAACTAGTACCTTTCATGTTCCTATCCTTGTCGATAAGTTGATTCATGAAATCAATATTGATGAGTATGATGCATTAGCTATACCTGGTGGATTTGAAGAATTTGGCTTTTATGAAGACGCCTACGATGAAAAGTTTTTAGAATTAATTCGTGGATTCCATGCAAAAAACAAAATAATCGCCTCTGTCTGTGTAGCAGCTCTACCTCTAGGAAAAAGCGGTATTTTAAAAGGAAGAAAAGCCACAACCTATCACTTAGGGGATGACATCCGTCAAAGACAATTGTCCGAATACGGTGCCAAAGTGGTTAATGAAAGAATTGTAGTTGATGACGATGTAGCTTTTACACTTCTGGAAAAGCTAACATCGACAGAACAAATGTTAATTGTAAAAAATGCTATGGGATATTAATCGTAGTAGCTACTGCATTTACAAAAGCCTCTATTTCTATCTCCTGCTCCTCTTTGGCAGAGGACTGAACGGTAATGGTTTCTTCAATGAAAGTCATATTCTTACAGTCGGTAAGGATTTCCTTCATGAGCTTTCCGCTTGCAGGTGCCCAAGAGCCGTTCTGGATAAATGCAATGGTCCGGTTTTGTATATTATGTGACTTCAAATCCCGAATCAGCTCCTCCATACTCACGAAAATGCCTGCATTATATGTTGCTGATGCAAAAATGATATGACTGTATCGGAATGCAGCAGAAATAATTTCAGAAGCCGGAATCACCGATACATCAAACATGACTGTTTTGATTCCACGTTCCTGCAGTCTGCAGGATACAATATCCGCTATATTTTCCGTATTTCCATATATGGATGCATACGGAATCAGTACACAGGTTTCTTCTGGAATAAAGCTACTCCATTTTTTGTACTTCTGGATATAGAACTCTAAATTACTTCTCCATACAAATCCATGAAGCGGACAAATCATTTTGATATTCAGCGCTTCCATTTTTTTCAGTAGTGCCTGCACTTGCACTCCATACTTGCCTATAATATTTGTATAATATCGCCGTGCTTCGCTTAGATAATCCTGTTCAAAATCCACTTCATCTGCAAATAGTGCCCCATTCAATGCTCCAAAGGTTCCAAAAGCATCTGCTGAGAATAGAGTCCCCTCTGTTTCATCATAAGTAACCATTACCTCTGGCCAATGAACCATAGGAGCCATATAAAAACGAAGGGTATGCTTTCCAGTATTCAAGCTATCCTGCTCCTTAACCAAATGGATGGAAGACTCCATGTCAAAAAAATTCTTAATCATTGTCTGTGTCTTTGTATTGCAAACTACCCGTACGTCTTTATAACGTAAAAGTAATTCACAAAGAGTTGCCGAATGATCCGGCTCCATATGTTGGATTACAACATAATCCAGTTTCTTTCCATTTAATTCATGTTCCAGATTTTCAAAAAAAATCTTTCCTACTGCCTTGTCCACCGTATCAAAAAGAACCGTTTTATCATCCAAAAGCAAATAGGAATTATAGGAAACCCCGTGTGGCACTGAGTATACTCCTTCAAAGAGGGACAGTCTTCGATCATTCCCTCCTACCCATATGAGGTCTTCTTTTACCTTTCTCGTACAGTACATGTTTTTCCTCCTAGTCCATAGTTGCAAGTTTCTTTAAGTGTTCATAGCGCTTCTTTGCATTTTTCTCTGATTCCTCAAAAAGCTCCTCGGCACGTTTTGGATTTGAACGTGCCAGTGCATGGAATCGAACTTCCCCTGTTAGGAACTCTTTATAATCTAGTTTTGGTTCCTGAGAATCCAGCACAAATGGATTTTTGCCCTGTTCCTTTACTCTTGGATCAAACCGGAATAGATTCCAATATCCACACTCTACTGCTCTTCTCTCCTCTGCCTGCGAATGAGTCATTCCGCCTGAAATACCGTGGAGAATACATGGAGAATATGCAATAATAATGGAAGTACCGTGATAGCTTTCTGCCTCACTGAACGCCTTGACACACTGGAGATAATTTGCTCCCATAGAAACCTGTGCCACGTAAACATCTTCATAAGTCATGGCAATATCTGCAAGACTTTTCTTTTTGCCCGCTTTCCCACTAATTGCAAATTCGGCCGTTGCTCCTGTCTGCGTTGATTTCGATGCCTGTCCACCTGTGTTGGAATACACCTCAGTATCTAATACCAATATATTGACATCCTCTCCTGATGCAAATACATGATCCAATCCAGAAAATCCGATATCATATGCCCAGCCGTCACCACCTATTATCCAATGGGATTTTTTTGAGAGAATATCTTTCTCTATCAAAATTTCATCAACCAGTAACTCATCTGTTCCTGTTTTCATTTCCCGAAGCAACCTGACAAGCGTATCGGTAGCTGCCATATTTTCCTTTCCAATATGGAAGGTATCCAGATAATTTACACATGCCTGTCTGATTCCCTCATTTTCTGTTTTCTTAGCAAGTTCTTCTACTCTTACCCGAATATTTTCTCTACGTAAATCCTGTGCAATTTTCATACCATAGCCAAATTCTGCATTGTCCTCAAAGAGGGAGTTTGACCAAGCTGGACCTCTTCCTGCTTCATTTACGGTATATGGGGTGGAAGGTGAAGAATTTCCCCAGATAGAAGAGCAACCTGTCGCATTTGCAATCAGCATCCTGTCGCCAAATAGCTGAGTTGCTAATTTTGCATAGGGTGTTTCCCCGCATCCGGCACAAGCACCTGAAAACTCTAACAATGGTCTCTTAAATTGACTTCCTTTTACTGTTTCTAATTTAAACTTTTCAAAGAGCTCTGGCTTTTCAGGCAAGGTTTTACACCAGTCGAATGCTTCTTGCTGGCCTTTGTCAACCTGTTCGTGTGGTGTCATAACCAAGGCCTTCTTTCCCTGTTTTCCAGGACAGACATTTGCACAACAGCCACAGCCCATGCAGTCTTCTGTCGAAACAATGGTTCCGAAGGAAAGATTAGGGACCCCCATCATCGGTGTTGTAACAGTACCTTTTGGTGCCAATTCTTTTTCTTCTTCTGTTAATACAATGGGACGGATAATTGCATGGGGACAGACGAACGCACATTGGTTACACTGTATACAGTTTTCAGGTATCCATACAGGAACATCCACTGCCACCGTTCTGCGCTCAAATGCTGAAGTTCCAGAAGGAGTCGTTCCATCTACATATTTAACAAATTTTGAAACTTCTAAACTATTCCCTTCATGAGTGGTAATAGGAATCTGAATCTGATTGGCAAATTCAACAAGGCTCTCTTTATTCTTGTTTCTTCCATCACGATTCTGTTCCGAAACTGGGGGCAGCAGATCTTCTTCCTCACAATCTTTCCAACTTTCAGGTACATTAATTTCAACAATACCACTAATACCTCTGTCTATTGCCTCGAAATTCATTTTGACAATATCGGTACCCTTTCGTTCATAAGTCTTTTCTGCAGCTACTTTCATATATTCAATTGCTTCTTCTACGGGAATTACTTTTGAAAGCTTAAAGAAAGCTGCCTGCAGGATCGTATTTATACGTCCTCCAAGTCCAACTTCTTTCCCAATCTTGATCCCATTAATGGTATAAAAATGTATTTTATGCTCTGCGATATATCTCTTCACTTGACCCGGTAAATTCTGCTCTAATTCCTCCCATTCCCAAAGACAATTCAGTAAAAAGGTTCCTCCATCCTTTATATCCTGTACCATATTATATTTATGAATATAAACTGGATTATGACAAGCGACAAAATCAGCTTTTTGAATCAGGTAAGTGGAACGGATCTTTTCTTTTCCAAAACGTAAATGAGAAATTGTAACACCACCCGATTTCTTGGAGTCATAGGCAAAATAAGCCTGTGCATATAGATCCGTATTATCTCCGATAATCTTAACCGTGTTTTTGTTTGCTCCAACCGTTCCATCTGCTCCTATCCCCCAGAACTTACAACTGATCATGTTCTTCGGAGCAGTATATGGTTCCTCATCAATCGACAGAGAAAGATGGGTCACATCATCCTTAATACCAATGGTAAAACGCTTCTTTTCGCTGTTCCTAAAAACTGCAAGAATCTGACCCGGTGTAGTATCCTTAGAACTGATTCCATATCGTCCGGAATATATCTTAATATTTTCAAATTTACTATCCTGCAATGCTGCCAAAACATCAAGAAAAAGAGGTTCCCCTACCGATCCTGGCTCCTTAGTCTTGTCTAGAACTGCAATTTCCTTTACTGACTCAGGGATTACCGAAAGTAAATGCTTAATCGAGAACGGGCGATATAAACGGACCTTGACTAATCCAACTTTTTCTCCTCTATTCATCAGGTAATCAACGGTCTCTTCAATCGTCTCACATACGGATCCCATAGCAACTATGATTTTTTCTGCATCCTTTGCACCATAATAATTAAACAGGCCGTAGTTGGTTCCAATCTTTTGATTTACCTGATTCATATATTCTTCTACCACCGCTGGAAGTTCATCATAATATCGATTAGAAGCCTCTCTCGCCTGGAAGAAAATATCTGGTTGCTGCACGCTGCCTCGTTCGCATGGATGCTCCGGATTCAAAGCACGCTCGCGGAATGACTTTACCGCCTCCATATCCATCATATTTTTCAGATCTTCATAATCCCAAACTTCAATTTTCTGATATTCGTGAGAGGTCCTAAATCCATCAAAGAAGTTAACAAATGGTACTCTTCCTTTCATTGCTGCGCAGTGAGAAACTGGTGTTAAATCCATTACTTCCTGCACACTGGAAGAACAAAGCATCGCAAAACCTGTCTGCCTGCAGGCATAAATATCCTGCTGATCACCAAAAATAGAAAGTGCATGTGTCGCAATCGTTCTAGCGGATACATTCAGCACTGCCGGAAGTAATTCACCCGCCATTTTATACATGTTGGGAATCATAAGAAGCAGTCCCTGTGAAGCCGTAAATGTGGTTGTAAGTGCGCCTGCAGCAAGAGAACCATGAACGGCACCCGCAGCACCCACTTCGGACTGCATTTCAGATAGACGTACTTTTTGCCCAAATATATTCTTTCTTCCTTCTGCTGACCATTCATCAATATGTGCAGCCATCGGAGAAGAAGGAGTAATTGGATAAATTGCCGCTACCTCAGAATAAGCATAGGAAACATGAGCAGCTGCCTCGTTTCCATCCATTGTTTTCGTTTGTCTTTTCATACCTTACCTCCATATAATCAATATGTTTTTGGTGGATTCCAAAAAATACCAGCATTTTAGTTTAAAATAAATCCCCCTACGTATATCATGTGGTACAAAGACCATATTAATACAACAAAGGAGGATTCTTTTAATAAATGAATATCAAAATATAGTTTTTCAATAACTTGTGACAATCTATCTGTCAGCTCTTTACATGAAATCTTCGCAAATAGGACAGCGACATCCCATATCCTTGTCCCTCTTATTTAGTTTATCATAAACTGCAACTGGAATCTCAATTCCATCAATATACTTAGACTTCACATCTTCTGGGTTACAAAGATGCTTTTTAGCAACTGTCTTTTTGAAGAAATCATAATCAAAAATCTTTCCTTTTCTAATATTAAATTCTTCACTAAATAATAAAGGCGTAACTACCTCTTCATAATGATACTTTCCATCAATCAAAACAACATCACATACCAATACTTCTTTTATTTCTGCTCCACAAATGTAACAATACATTATTAATCTCCTTTTTAATTTTATTCTTTCTGAAACATATCCTTCCCTAATCCGCATAACGGACAGACCCAATCCTCGGGAATTGCTTCAAATGGTGTTCCCGGTGCGATTCCCTGATCAGGATCTCCTACCGCTGGGTCATAAACATAACCGCATACACATACATACTTATCCATATATGTCCACCTCCTTTTTTGAATGAAAATAGATGGTTCTTTTACATGCAAAATTATAACATATTTTTCTATGAATTTCCATCTATTTTAGATTAATTTCAGTTGTAAAATCTTTTCCATTAACTTAAATCTACCTTTTCTAAAATCTGCATATCCAACAGTTACATATCCCAATTCTTCATATAATTTTAATGCAAATGGATTCTTTGTAACTTATGAAAAAGAAAATGTTTTCTTGAAAACAAAAGGTTCTGGAAAAATACAAGTTGCATATCCTACAAAAGCAATAGAGTATTTACTAAGTCAAAAAGAAGAGAGTGAGTTAAAAA
>CANRNK010000108.1 GCA_947631985.1 uncultured Lachnospiraceae bacterium
TGGCCGCCCATTTAGGGATTCTGGATGGAATGAATGTTGTATATGTTGAGAAGCTTGATCTATACCCTACCACACGTCTCTATACACAGATTGGGTATCGGTCCCCTGCTTATTGCTCTTCCATGGGAAAATGTATGCTCTCTTCTCTTTCTGGGGAAGATCTGGATGAAATTCTTTTTCACTTCAAGTTTGAGCAATTCACTCCCAATACCATTACTTCTGCTGCAGAACTAAAACAATATCTCAAAAAAGTAAGAAAGCAAGGTTATGCCATGGACGATCAGGAATATATGACCGGGCATCGCTGCATTGGCGCTCCCGTATTTGATTATCGTGGAGATGTGATTGCTTCCATCAGCGCAAGCGGTCCCATCACCCAATTGACCGACGAGAAAGTAGACTATGTCATCAAAGAAGTAAAGAGAGCGGCCGCAGAGATTTCACTCAGAATGGGATATTCCGTTTAAACCAGATAAAATGACCACCCAATTCCTCTCGTCAGCAAAAAAGCATGCCTCCTATCTGGGAGACATGCTTTTGATTTGTAACCACAATACTTCGGATTACTCTAGAATATTTTTTAATACAATGGATTTTGTTCTTGTCATCTCACTAAAGGTTGACATAACGCCTTCTGTTCCAATCCCGGAAAATTTATATCCACCAAATGGCATTTCAAAGCTTCGAAAGAAACTTGCCCCATTGATGACGGCACCACCACATTCCAGACTATCTGCAACCCGGAAGGCTTTTTTGATATCTTTTGAAAACACACAGCCACAAAGTCCAAAGATAGAAGCATTCGCAATTTCAATTGCTTCTTCTATCGTATCAAACGCAATAATAGGAACGACCGGCCCAAATATTTCCATATCTTTTGCCACGTCAGCTGTTTTTGGTACGTCAGTGATAACTGTCGGCTCGTAAAAAGCACCTTTTCTGTTTCCACCCAAAATAATCGTTCCACCCTGTTCTACCGTTCGCTTCACCTGCTCCTCTACCCCAATGGCAGCTTTTTCGCTAATCAGGCAGCCGAGTTCGCTCTCTTCTTCTGAAGGCATTCCGCATCGAATCGCGCTAATCTTCATCACTGCTTTTCTTGAAAACTCTTCCACTCTGTTTCTATGAACTAAAAATCTCTTTGATGCACAACACACTTGTCCCGTGTTGTACATACGTCCCCAGATAAGTTCCTCTGTTGCCAGATCAACATCTGCATCTTCTAACACGATAAACGCATCATTTCCACCCAGTTCTAATGCCGTATGCGTTAAATTCGTAGCCACTGCTTTTGCTGTTTCAATCCCTACTTCTGTAGAACCGGTCAATGTAACCAGATGCACATCTGGGTGTGCACAAAGCGGTGTGCCCATTACAGAACCTCTTCCTGTCAGCACCTGAATTGCGCCAGGTGTTACCCCTGCCTCCGCAAGCAACGCAGTCAGCATGCAGAGCGTTAAAGGATTGTCTGTTGAAGGCTTGACAATCGCTGCATTTCCTGCAAGAAGTGCTGGTGCAACCTTCTGATCAAATAAATCACAGGGAAAATTAAAAGGAATGATACATACCACCACACCAATCGGTTCTCTCTGGGTAAAGAGGATTGTCTTATCCTGTCCTGCTTCCAGGCCTGCTGGCACAACATTTCCATATAAATGTTTTGCCTTTTCACTAAATGCCTTAAATGCGATTGGAATATTTCCAATTTCTCCCCTTGCTTCCCTGATTGGCTTCCCTGTTTCGTCAGATAAGGTTCTTGCCAGCTCTTCTTTGTGTTCTTCCACAAGCGATAGAAACTTCATTAAAATCTCTACTTTTTCATAAACTGGTACCTTCGCCCATATTTTCTGTGCTGCTTTTGCAGCTCCAACAGCCGTTTCAATATCTTCTATCGTTGCTGCCGGAACGGTATCAATTACTGCTCCAGTCGCCGGATTAATCACTTCTATTGTACTTAGGTCAGAAGCGTCTTTCTTTTGACCATTCAGGATCATTTTCATGGTATTCCCTCCAATGTGGTTCTGATTTTGAGTCGTATTCTACGTTTTTATGCCTGAACAAATGCTGTATAGGATAGCATCAGTCCGCCACAAGTGTTGTTATTATCACTTACATATCCATATTCACCAAAGGTGAATTCTACTAAGAATGGAATCTCTCCCGCTGCTTCTTTTATCTGGTCAGCCACTTCACCAATTCGATCGCCAATGCCAGCTCTTCTTCCCCCACAATGAACCAGATGTAGGGCTACTACGTTTCCATCAATACTCCCCAAAAGTTCTTTTAAGGTTTCTGAAGCAGAAGAGATTAATTCGTCCACAGTAGCTTCCATACGAATGACACAGGTTTTTTCTGCCAGGTTACTTCCAATCGCCATGGAGCCATCTTCATTCCCGTTCATCGGATGCCTGATTGCAACCAGATCTCCCAGTCTGTCCTTTACCCCAAGTGGCGAGGTGATGGTAGACACGAGCAGATTCCCACCGCTGACCGCTTCCTTGTCCAAATTCCTCCACTGTGCGTATTTCTCGGTAGCCGGAATACCGTCGATTTCTACCAGTGTCCTGTTGCCATCCACCTTGGTGATCACACCAAAATCTTCCGTCTCATGGTATGCTCCTGTAAATAGATTCTTGACGGAAGCATTTGTATAGAAGAATGCAACAATCACACCATCTGCGAAAACGGATGTTTCATCATATAATTTCCAGTTTCCCGAAATAGAATTATCTGCTGCACTTCCTCCAAAAAATGGTACTCTGCCAATCACCTCACTGATTCCTTTTAGATAAAACTCTTCTTCCCCTGGTGAAGCCGCCATATAGAAAAATGCCGGAGCACTCTCTTTTCCTGCGTTCTTCATCGCTTGTGTGGCAATTGCTTTTCCTGTAGCATAAGGATCACTTCCTCGTTCCATCGCAGCCACCCCAACTGCCATTTCTTCATCAGAAAGTGCCATTACCCCTACAAATCCATCTGCCGATGTAACATATCCATCCTGTGTGATTACCCCTGTAAAGGAAGTATTGCCAAGTATCGCTGCCCCATCCAGCTCTTCTCTTACCCCTGCAATCATTTCTTCCACTTTGTAATCGCAACTTCCATACACAAATGCCATTTTGATTGCATTGAGTCCCTGTGACGCCATGTAAGCCGCTTCTCTTCCAGCTACTTTCGCATCTGCCAATGTACTTTGTCCTACTCTTGCCTGTAACATTTCTTTCCCTCCATTTGACATTATTGCTAATAATTTGCTATATTCCACAGTATAGTTGGTTGTTTTATACAAAGCAATTGGCCTGTTCCACCATTTGAATTCCATGTTTCACCTGGTGGAACAGACCAATAAAATAGGTCTCTTTTATGCAGTTTTTATCGTAACGCCTCTGCCGTCTGGTAGAAGCGATAATAAGTTCCTCCTAAATCAAGCAGCTCCTGGTGATTTCCTTCTTCCGTAATTCCCTCTTCTGTTAAAACCAGGATTCTGTCTGAATTCCGGATACTGGATAACCGATGTGCAATGGTTAAAGTCGTCCTTCCTTTTGACAATCCTTCTAAAGATCTTGCAACTTCGAATTCGCTCTCGTTATCAAGCGCCGAGGTTGCTTCATCCAAGATAATGATCGGAGGATTTTTCAAAAAAACGCGTGCGATACTGATTCTTTGCTTCTGCCCACCAGAAAGCTTTACCCCACGCTCTCCCACATACGTATCATACCCGTCCACCAGATCTCTGATAAATGCATCTGCTCCGGCTTTTTTCGCTGCTTCGACAACCTCATCAATCGTCGCATCCGTTCTTCCATATACAATATTTTCATAAACAGAACCAGAAAAAAGATAGACATCCTGCTGCACAATACCAATTTTTTCACGCAGACTTTTTAAGGTAAACTCCCTGATATCACTTCCGTCAATAGAAATCGTGCCATCTGTCACATCATAAAAACGGGGAATCAGATTGCACAAAGTGGTCTTTCCACCTCCGGAGGGACCCACAATCGCCACTCGTTCTCCCGGTTTGATATGAAGATTTAAATGTTCAAAGATGACATTCTTGTCATCGGAATAGGCAAAACTAACATCCCGAAACTCGATTTCCCCCTTTACTTCAGCTAATTCCCTTGCTTCTGGCTGGTCAAAGATTTCAATGTCAGCATCCATAATCTGCAAAAACCGCTCAATTCCGGTCATCCCACGTTGGAACTGTTCTGCAAATTCAATGATTCTTCGAATCGTAGCAATCAGAGTACTCACATAGAGCAGATATGCAATCAGATCTCCTGGAAGAATCAGCCCTTTTATCATAAAAATACCGCCTGCAACAATCACTGCAAGATACATAATTCCGTCAAAGATTCTCGTTGTGGTGTGAAATGCCGCCATGTATTTGTAGGTCTCTTCTTTGATTTCCAGAAATCTGGTATTATCTTCCCCAAACTTCTGCGTTTCCATCTCCTCATTGGTAAAAGCCTTGACCACCTTTTGTCCAAGCAGGCTATCTTCAATTCTGGAATTTAACTCTCCAATCTGGTTGCGTTGCTTTCCAAAGGCCGCCCTCATTTTCCGATTCAGGACATAACTTGTGCCTAACATAACTGGAATAATGAGAAAAATAATAACGGTTAACAACACGTTTGTATTGAGTAATATGATAAAAGACACACCCGCCTTCAAGGCTGCAATAAAAAACTCTTCCGGGCAGTGATGTGCAAATTCAGTTACATCAAATAAATCATTGGTAATTCTACCCATAATCTGTCCTACTTTTGTATTATTAAAGTAGGTGTTTGATAGTTTATGAAGATGTTCATATGCTTCCTGGCGCATCGAGGTTTCTATCTTTGCCCCCATAACATGCCCCACATCCGCCATATAATAGTTCGCAATGCTATCAATAATCCGCAGTACAAAATACAGAAGGCCAAGCCTCAGAACTGTTCCAATTGTAAGGGATGCCAGATTAGAAAGCCCCACATTGGTAATGTACCTCATGATGAGTGGAAGCACCATCTCACATACTGTTGTTAATGCTGCGCAGAGCAAATCTAACAGCAATGTTTTTTTATGTAATTTATAGTAGGGTACAAAACGCTTCAGTAGAATACTGGTAGGGTATTCTCTTTTATTCTGGTATGCCTTCTTCATTGCTGTCTTTCTCCATCTCTTGTCTGATTGCTTCATAATACGCCGGACACGCCTTTTTTACCGAAATCGGTCTTCCCTCTGGGGATAAGAAACAATGTCTGCTTTCCCCTATCGCACGTAATGTTCCACTCGCTTCGTCTCTGATTTCGTAATGAATCATAAGTCTTATCCCATTGAATTCTCTTACAATCGGCTTGATTACGACAGTTTCTCCGAATCTCGTCATGGAAATATAGTCACAGCTTATTCCAGTTACCGGGCTGATAATTCCAAGCTGTTCTGTTTCGTGATATCCAAATCCAATCTGCTCCAGAAAAGATACCCTGGCTTCTTCAAACCATCTGATATAGTTAGAATGATGGACAATCGCCATCTGATCTGTTTCATAATATTGTACTTTTCGTGTATATTCCTGCATGTCTTCTCCCGTTTCCCTATGCGATGAATGCGTCCATGACGACCATGACAATGAATCCAATCATCAGGGAATACGTTGCCATTCTTTCATATCCATGGCTATGCGTTTCCGGAATCATCTCATCACTAATTACATAAAGCATCGTTCCTCCTGCGAACGCCAGTGCAAATGGTAAGATTGCTGCTGAAATGGAAGCCGCAAAAAAACCGATAAAAGTGCCTGCCACCTCAACAGCTCCAGTTAGGGAAGCAATTGCGAAAGTTCTTTTTTTGCTGATTCCGCTTAAAAGCATGGGTGCGATAATGACCATCCCCTCCGGAATATTCTGCAAAGCAATTCCCGCTGCAATCAAAACTGCGTTGCCACTATCTCCGGCTCCAACTCCAACTCCTGCTGCAAGTCCTTCCGGAAAATTATGAATTAAAATTGCAAGAACAAATAACATTACTTTATTGATGGATCGGTTGTTCTTATGGGCTTCTTCGCCCACGCCGGTCAAATGATGTAGATGAGGCGTCATCCTGTCTGCAAAATTCAGAAAAAAAGCACCGCACAGGATTCCGATTGCTGTAATCCAGATTCCTTCCCTGCCAACACTTTCAGCAGAAGGAAGAATCAGACCTATGACTGCTGCTGCAAGCATGATTCCTGCCGCAAATCCCAATACGCCGTCATTCCATTTGTGTGGAATATTCTTAAATGCAAACCCAAGTAACGCGCCAAAAATAGTGGCACCACCAACGCCAAGTGCTGTGATAAAAACTAGCTGCATGTCTCTTTTGTATGCTGCCTTCCTTCAAGGCAACCTACATCCTCCTTTTTCTTGTCTAGGATACTTTATTCTTATTTCCTAGTTTCTTATTTTTTCTTATATTTTTACTTTTATTCTTTCTTTTATTCTTCGATTATCGTTTTATAGATTGCGCCATTCTGTAATAGGTATGGCGTTTTCCTCTGACTGTAATCGATAAAGCCATCAGATTTTCAGGATCCGGAACATTGGAAAAACCCCCATCCCCGATATGATGGATGTCAAATCCAATTCGTTTGTCTGCAAGCGCAATTTGTCTCACAGTCTCTCTATCTGCACTTTCCTGGCTTGTTCCAATTGCGGCCATACACAGAATCCCTTTTTCATGGATTGCACGAACCATTTCAGACAGCTCCACCTCACTGATTCCGGGAACCGTGCCACAGGCTGGGAGTAAAATCACATCTGCTCCCTTTTCAATCAGCTGAAATACAACCTCTTTATTAATAACAGGCTCTCCAATCCCAGCTCCATGCATCTTTCCTGCAATAATCATTCCTGGGAAGCTCTCTTTTGCTATTTCTACTGCTCTTATAATTTCCCGGTTACTAACTGCTGTGGCAGGGTTTCCGGTCAGACAGATGAAGTCTACTCCCTGTTCTGCCGCCATCAGAAAAGTACCCCTGGTAGCTCTTCTGCCTATTGGTAACGTCTCTATTTCTTCTAACGCTTCTGCATTCTCATCCACAGGTTCCAGATTAATGCCAACCGGAAGTCCCGTTAGTTCTTTGATTCGTCTAATCGGCTCCTGCTCCCTCTCTGGAATTCCCATTATCTTCTTTTCATAAACATCGTATAGGTTCAAAAGGATCAGATCTCCTCCAAATCCTGCTATCACCTCCGCATTGGTCAGATCCTGAAGTAAAGGATGTGAAATTACGACTGTTTCCCCGAGCACCGTCCTGCCAGCACTCGCTAAGATTGACTGCTTTAAATCTTCTTTGTCCATTTTTGCAAAATCACTTGCATGACAGTTCAATAAACGCTTCATTGAAGTTCCTCCTCACATGAATCAGACATTAACTGAGTGGCTACATTCCCTTTTTTCTTTTCCTATCTTATTATAGCTGTCGATACATCAGAATATCATTTTCGTAACTTCCGTCTTTAAACCGGAATCCACGATCCCGTTTCCCATATTCTACAAAGCCCATTTTACGATAGAGTGCAATCGCTTTTCCATTTGATTCTGCCACTTCCAGTTCAAGTTGCTCGTATTCCATATAGCCTGCGATTGCCAGCATTTCCTGAAGAATCGCTGTTCCAATCCCAAGGTTCCAGGCTTCTTTCAAGACGGCAATTCCAATCCCCGCTCTATGTCGAAGCTTTATTTTTTCATCAATACAGCTAAGCCCTGCATTTCCCACAATTTTGCCATCTACAATTGCAGAAATCATAATTCTTCTTTTCTCTTTTAGGCTTTGGGAAAGAATCTCCTGCTCTTCCTCCAATGTGAAATTCACTTCTTCTGGGTACCGTATCATGTACTCTGTTTCCGAAGAAGCCGCTTTTAGATACGCAATCAGATCCTCAGCATCTAGTACCGACGGCGAACGAAGTATCGCTTTTCTTCCATCTTTTAAAGTAACCACTTTTGGTCCAAATATCATTGGAATATTCCGCCTTTCCATAAATTAATAAGTTCGATGCGACAAACTTAATTGTATTATAGCCCTATTTGTCTTGCCTTTTCAAGCATATAAAAAAATCGCAAATTCTTTTTTTAAAGAACTTACGATTTGTAATAAGAGCGATAGACGAGACTCGAACTC
>CANRNK010000109.1 GCA_947631985.1 uncultured Lachnospiraceae bacterium
CCTCAGTTTCATTATCCCGATTTTGTAAGAAATGATGAAGAACTTCTGGAAATTTCAACTGCACTCTTTCACTCAAAGATCATCAACACAGTCTATCTGGTAGGGGATGATTTTACGGAAGAGTGGTGGCCAAAGAGCCAGCAATTCCTGTGTAACCACAGGCGCGTTTTTTTGGGTAACAATCTATTCAGCAAAGGGGCCGCCTATGCAATCAAGGAAAAGCTACTTCAGACAGAACGTTCCAAGCAATATATCCTGCTGGGACGGGATAAGCTAAAAGCCAATCTTGGCATGAAGGTAATCAAAGAAGGAGTAGAGAGCTATTTTGTTTTGCTCAATGCCGGAGAAAAATGGTATGAAGCGTACAAAGAATTTGATTTGATTCTGGAGGCTGGGAATACTTTGTCGATTCAGATTACTTCTTTAAACAAAGAAGTGAGAGAGGTTGCACAGATCGCGCTATCCGGACTGCCAATGAGACCCAGGAAGACAAGCAGAATCAGAATGAAAGTCAGTATGAAGAATGAGAATATCGTAAAGTTTCATATGATAGATATGGGATTTGGTGAGTTCTACAAGTCTTCTGGAATGGAATGGATAGAAGAACTTGACTTATCCTGATTGATTGAAACAATCATAGATAGAAAGAGGGTGCAATGTATGGGGAATGTTATATTATGTGTTGGGAGTTATGCCGAAACCCCATACTATCTCGAAAGAAGTGGGGTAAGGATATTTTGCATGGAAGAACTCTGCTTTTTTTTGCGTGAGAATTCCCTGCTCTTAGACCCTGAGATTATGAAGCCAGAACTTGCTGAGTGGGTGAAGCTTGAATGTGCCCTGCCAGAGCTTGCCAAGGAGATGAAGCGGTATCTGAAAGAAAAACGAACCATCAATGAATATGTCAATCTGATTATGAAGGGTGCTCATTACTGCACAGAGTCAGAATGGAAAGAAATAGACAGGCTGATTACGGAGAGTAAGAACTGGAATTCCAATGAACGAATGAAGGGAAGAACAGATTATCACTTTCAAAATGGCAAGTATCTGTATGCACTCAGAGCATATGAGGCACTCTACCATGATTTAAAACAAGAGGACCCTCTCCTTGCAGCCAAAGTTCTACATAATCTGGGAACGGTTTATGCAAAGCTGTTCTTATTTGAAATTGCAGCATCGTATTACAAACAGGCCTATGATCTGGGTGGAGAGAAAGAGAGCAGACAAGCCTTCTTGGCGGCGAACAGAATGTATCGGACGGAGCAGGATTATGTGGATTTTATTGCAGAGCAAAAGGATCATTTTGAAGATACGATGGAACTAGAGAAAAAAATGGAATTACTCCAGTCAGAATACGAGCTAAGCAATACCAAGAAACAACTTGACCAGATCCTGCAGTGGAAAAATTCCCAAAAAATGACAGAGTATTATGACAAATTAGAAGAAATGGTTAGGATAGGAAAAGAAGCATATCGTGCGAATGCACTTGATCTGCTATAACGAGTCAGGATGCCGTGGGGAGAACCAGATGAAATTATGGGAACGCTTATTTAAAAAAAAGGGTCAGATTAATGTGGAAGATGTGGGAGGCGACAGAGCGCAGTGGTCACAAGTGACTTTGACGAGGGACCAGATTAAGATTACAGATGCAGGACAGCGGACGCAATATGTCAGACGCTGTATGGAACAGATTCAGGAATCTGCAACACAGCTGGATACCCTCGCACAGGAATATAACAGCGTGACTGCCTATCTGACTGATATGGAAGAGGTAGAAGCACTTCCGGAAGAAGACAGAGAACGACTGAACGAGGTTGCTAAGAAGCTGATGACTCTGGAGGAAGAAAGAAGAGTTTTTACAGAGAAGAAAATCAGGATGTCGGACAACAGATTTCGCCATATGGAGCAGATTCAGGACGATGTTCCAGATGGAATTACCAGACTGAAAGAGGCGGAAGACTACCAGGCACTGGTTCGCCAGGATTTATCCAGACTGGATGGAGAACGGCATGCTTATCGGTATCGAAGAGATGAGCTGCTTACGATCATAGAGAATGCAAGAAGTATTGCAGTGATTTCCCTGGTTGCAATGGGATTCTGTGTATTGATGTTATTTTTACTGCAGGTACTATTAGAAATCGATACCGGAATCGGTTATTTCCTTACAATTCTGGCAGGAGCGATTACATTGACTGTGCTGGTCGTGAAGCATATGGATGCCAGTCATGAAATCATTACCGTGGAAAATTCTATTAACAAACTGATTCTGTTACAAAATAGGGTCAAGATCCGGTATGTGAACAACATTAACCTGTTGGATTATATGTATACCAAGTTTGACGTTAATCATTCAGGAGAACTTGCCAGGGAATGGAACCTTTTTTTAATAGAAGGAGAAGAACGCAGAAAGCTTGCAGAAAACGATGAGGATCTCACGTTTTATCAGCATGAACTCCTGAGAATCCTGCGCAGATACCAGATTAAGGATCCAAATATCTGGATTGGAAGATCCCTTGCACTCAATAACAGCAAGGAAATGGTGGAGATTCGCCATCATTACATACAGAGAAGACAAAAGTTACGCAAACAAATGGAATATTATAAAACGCTTGCAGAAAATGCAAGAAATGAAGTCAAAGAACTGGCGGCAGAGTATCCGGAATATGCAAAAGAAATTCTGGCTATCGTAGGTGAATATTGACAACGATCCTTCTACTGTGGTACTATCTTCAAGTGTTTCAAATAGTTTAGTGTGATAAATCGCTAACGAGGTAGAGAACAACAGGAGGATGATATTATGAAGAAAAGTATCGCAATATTGTGTATTACAGCACTTGCGTTTGCAGGAATGACTGGATGTGGAGCAAAGACTGAAGAAGCGGCAACCAGTGACGTTGCAGAAGAAGTAATTGTGGAAGAGACAACGCAGGCGGCGGAAGAAGACGCTACCGTAGCAGAGGAAGCTGCATCGACAGTAGAAGGAAAGACAAGCCTTACAGTTGGGTTTGATGCTAACTTCCCACCTTACGGATATATGGATGAGAATGGGGAATATATAGGATTCGATCTTGACCTTGCACAGGAAGTGTGTGACAGACTTGGATGGGAACTGATCAAACAGCCAATCGACTGGGATTCCAAAGACATGGAACTCTCTTCAGGATCGATTGACTGTATCTGGAATGGATTTACCTACAATGGAAGAGAAGATGGCTACGCGTGGACAACACCTTATGTGGATAACAGCCAGGTATTTGTTGTAGCGAAAGATTCCGCAATCAAGACGTTAGAAGACCTTGCAGGAAAAGTAGTGAATGTACAGGCGGACTCATCCGCACTTGCAGCGTTAGAAGATGAAGGCAAAGCAGATTTGACCGCATCTTTTGCAGAAATGATACAGGTTCCTGAATACAATACAGCATTCATGAATTTAGAAGCAGGAGCAGCGGATGCAGTAGCACTTGACATCGGGGTAGCGAATTACCAGATCGCTTCCAGAGGAGATGCATTTGTCATCGTTGAGGAGCCACTTGCAACAGAAGTTTATGCAGTTGGATTCCTACTTGGTAATGAAGTATTAAGAGATGTGGTTCAAGAACAACTCGATGCAATGGCGGCAGATGGAAAGTTCACAGAAATCGCTGAGAAATGGGAATTAACAGATTATGTAATCTTAGGAAAATAGACAACATGGAGGGGCAGAATGTCTGCAGGGGCAGAATCTCTGCCCCTTAATTTTTGCTATTCGTATGGAGGAAATGGTTGAATGGACTTATTTAAATTAATTGGACAACTTGGAAGTGGAATGGTCATCTCGGTCGAGATTTTCGTATTGACGTTACTCTTCTCACTACCACTTGGGTTAGTGATCTCCTTTGGACGCATGTCAAAAAACACATTGCTCAGATCAATCACGAAGGTATATATTTCTCTG
This sequence comes from uncultured Lachnospiraceae bacterium, assembly GCA_947631985.1. Classification (GTDB taxonomy): domain Bacteria; phylum Bacillota; class Clostridia; order Lachnospirales; family Lachnospiraceae; genus SZUA-378. The sequence continues at coordinate 3,935 of CANRNK010000109.1, forward strand.
ATGCGTGGAACCCCGCTGATGCTTCAGCTGATGGTGGTTTATTTTGGACCTTATTATCTATTTGGAATCAAAATATCTGCATCGTACCGTTTTACCGCGGTGATTGTAGGATTTGCCCTGAATTATGCAGCCTATTTTGCTGAAATCTATCGCTCTGGCATCCAGTCTATGCCGGTGGGACAATACGAGGCAGCCAAAGTTCTGGGATATTCCAGAATGCAGACCTTCTTTAAAATTATTCTTCCGCAAGTTGTAAAGAGAATTCTTCCGCCAGTGACCAATGAAGTGATTACCCTGGTTAAGGATACTTCCCTTGCATTTGTGATTGCTGTTTCTGAAATGTTTACCACGGCGAAGGCAGTTGCGGCGGCGCAGACAACGATGGTCCCTTTTATTGTGGCAGCCGTGTTTTATTACATTTTCAATTTTGCCGTAGCAGCTTTTATGGAATATCTTGAAAAAAAATTAGAATATTACAAATAGAAAGGGGAGAACACAAGCATGAACTTATTAGAAATCAATCATATGAAAAAAGGCTTTGATGGTCTTGAAGTATTGCAGGATATCTCCCTGACGGTACAGGAAGGAGAAGTAGTATCCGTGATTGGTCCTTCGGGATCTGGAAAATCAACTCTGCTTCGCTGTGCAACGATGCTTGAGAAAATGGAGGATGGAGATCTGACCTATCTCGGAGAGAAGGCGGCCTGGAGCGATGGGGCGGGCAGTTGTATCTATGCACCAAAAAGTGACCTTAAGAGAATCCAGAGACATTTTGGATTGGTATTTCAGAACTTTAATCTGTTTCCTCATTATTCCGTGTGGAAGAATATTATCGATGCACCGATCCATGTAGGGAAAGTATCGAAAGAGGAGGCCCAGGAGCGGGCAGCTAAATTATTGCTACAACTCGGACTGGAAGACAAGAAAGATGCCTATCCCTGCCAGTTGTCAGGTGGACAGCAACAGAGGGTGTCAATTGCGAGAGCACTTGCCCTACAGCCGAAGATTTTATTCTTTGATGAACCCACAAGTGCCTTGGACCCGGAACTGACTGGAGAAGTGCTAAAAGTCATCAGACAATTGGCACAGGAGAAGATGACCATGATCATCGTAACGCATGAGATGCAGTTTGCAAGAGAGTTGTCTGACCGCATTATTTTCATGGAACAGGGCAGGATTCAGCAGCAGGGAACTCCGGATGAGATCTTTGCATCGGGCAATGGCAGAGTCAGAGAATTTATTGGGAAATACTAAGAGTACAAAAAAGAGCCTAAAAGAGGTTTATTTTCGTCGTTTTCGTGATTGATTTCTAAACAGGCGTAGGATATAATTTTGTGTGGACTTTCAGAAGCAATTCTGTTCCAATACTGTAAGCGAAGAATGAAAGGATTAGGGTGAGCGTATCATGAAGAAACTGGATTTACTTTACGAGGGAAAAGCCAAAAAGGTATATACAACCGATGAAGCGGATGTATTAATCGTTGATTACAAAGACGATGCAACAGCTTTTAATGGAGAGAAAAAAGGGACTATCGTCGGAAAAGGTGTCATCAACAATAAAATGACCAATCACGTGTTTAAAATTCTTGAAAAAGAAGGCGTACCAACACACCTGGTAGAAGAATTAAGCGACAGAGAAACAGCAGTGAAAAAGGTAGAAATCGTTCCTCTTGAAGTCATTATCCGTAATGTGGCAGCAGGAAGCTTTTCCAAAAGACTTGGTGTTCCAGAAGGTACTCCTTTTACAGAGCCTACAGTAGAATTTAGTTATAAAAATGATGAACTGGGTGATCCTTTGATCAATGACCATTTTGCAGTGGCATTAAATCTTGCAACCTGGGAAGAAATAGAAATCATCAAAAAATATGCTTTTAAAGTAAATGATGTGTTAAAAGCATTTTTCTTGACAGCCGGAATCAAATTAATCGATTTCAAAATCGAATTTGGCAGATACCACGGACAGATCATCCTTGCAGATGAGACTTCTCCTGACACCTGCAGACTCTGGGATGTAGAAACCAATGAGAAACTCGATAAAGACCGTTTCAGAAGAGATATGGGCAATGTCGAAGAAGCATATAACGAAGTATTTAAACGTCTGGGGTTATAAAAAATGGCAGATCAGATTTACATTCAATCCGATAATTTCGATAAACTCCGCGAGGAATGTGGTGTTTTCGGTATCTATGATTTTGATGGAAGTGATGTAGCTTCTACAATCTATTACGGACTCCTTACCTTGCAGCACAGAGGGCAGGAGAGCTGTGGTATTGCGGTAAGCGATACGAGTGGACCCAAAGGAAGAGTCATGAGTGCCAAGGATATGGGTCTGGTCAATGAATATTTTACACCAGAAAAAATAGAGAGCCTGAATGGAGACATTGGGGTAGGACATGTACGTTATTCTACTGCAGGCAGCAGTACCAGAGAAAATGCACAGCCCCTTGTATTGAACTATGTAAAGGGTACGCTTGGACTGGCACATAACGGTAATCTCATCAATGCTGCAGAGCTTCGCCATGAACTGGAGTACACAGGAGCCATCTTCCAGACAACGATTGATTCAGAAGTCATTGCTTATCACATCGCGCGAGAACGATTGAATTCAAAATCAGTTGAAGAAGCAGTTGGCAGAGCAATGAATAAAATTAAGGGAGCTTATTCTTTGATTGTCATGTCACCAAGGAAACTAATTGGTGCCAGAGATCCTTTTGGATTCAAGCCACTTTGCATCGGGAGAAGAGACAATGCTTATATTCTGTCCTCAGAATCCTGTGCACTTGATACTATAGGGGCTTCCTTTATCAGAGATGTTCTCCCAGGAGAGATCGTCACCATCAGCCCGGAAAAAGGAATTATATCGGACACATCCCATTGCATTCCAGATGTGAAACATGCAAGATGTGTATTTGAATATATTTATTTTGCAAGACCAGACAGCTATATTGACGGGAAAAGTGTATACAATGCCAGAATTCTGGCAGGCAAACACCTTGCGATGGACTCCCCTGTAGAAGCAGACCTGGTAGTTGGTGTTCCAGAATCGGGAAATACAGCTGCTATGGGATATTCTATGGAGTCAGGGATTCCTTATGGAACTGCTTTTGTCAAGAACGCTTACGTAGGACGTACCTTCATTAAACCAAAGCAGAAAAACAGAGAAAGTTCGGTGCAGGTCAAATTAAATGTACTAAAAGAAGCGGTGCAGGGGAAACGTGTGATTATGATCGATGATTCGATTGTGCGTGGAACAACGAGTGACCGTATTGTCAGAATGTTGCGTGACGCAGGGGCAACTGAAGTCCATATGCGTGTCAGTTCACCACCGTTTCTATGGCCCTGTTACTTTGGAACCGATGTCCCAGCAAGAGAGCAGTTAATCGCTTATAATCATACTGTGGAAGAAGTGTGTAAGATTATTGGTGCAGATTCGTTGGCTTACCTTAGTGTTGACAGACTCGAATCCATGGTAGGAGATCTTGGTATCTGTAAGGGGTGTTTCACGGGGGCTTATCCAATGGACCCTCCGGTGGATGACATTCGTGGGGAGTACCAGAAGTAGGGCAAGGTCAAGGGAAAGGGACTGGTTCGCTTCGTCAATATGGTTCGCTGGCAACGCGCTTTCGCTTGGACTCAGCCGTAGCAGTACATAAGCTCATAGAGGACATGAGCTAAGTACTGACGGCTTCCTACAGTTGCCTGCGTTCCCATATTTGACTCAGCGAATGTAGGTACCTGCGGAGTTATATATGACGGAGAGAATGCAGTTGCCTGTGGAGCTATATTTGACGGATAGAATGCAGTTGCCTGTGGAGCTATATTTGACGGAGCGAATGCAATTGCCTGCGGAGTTATATTTGACGGAGAGAATTCAGTTGCCTGCGGAGTTATATTTGACGGAGCGAATGTAGGTACCTGCGGAGTTATATTTGACGGAGAGAATTCAATTGCCTGCGGAGTTATATATGACGGAGAGAATTCAATTGCCTGTGGAACTTGAGCTTTATTTGACGGAGAGAATGCAGTTGCCTGTGGAGTTATATTTGACGGAGCGAATGTAGGTACCTGCGGAGTTATATATGACGGAACAAATGCAATTGCCTGCGGAGTTATATTTGGCAGAACGAATGAGGATAGCCGTGGTAGGAATGTGTGTTAGATGGGATATGGAGGAGATTATGAGTACGGACAGATATCAAAGCCCT
>CANRNK010000110.1 GCA_947631985.1 uncultured Lachnospiraceae bacterium
AGTATATTTTCAACATTAACTGATAACTGATAGGTATCTTCCGCAATTTTTAAAACGTCCATTTTCCTTCTCCTTCTGTTTAAAAAATTTGTTGCATCCTCATAATTTAAATTTAGATATAGTTTACCACGTTTTATACCTCAGATTCAATCCTGGATTTGAATCTAGGATTTGAATCCAGAATTGAATCTGAATTTGAATCCTTATTTACTTTTCATGCAACAAGGCAGAGTATGGAATTCTGACTCCATACTCTGCCTCTATAAGGGGGGGAACTGTCTGAAAATAAAATTAAACTCGTTTTGATAATACTTCTTTTTCGTATTGTTCAACTGCTTCAAACCAGGACGCATCTTCGATTACATTGCATCTTGCGCAGTATTCTGCCCAGATGTCTCCAAATGGCATTGTCTTCATTTCTTCCTGCATCATCATAAGCTTGGTCAGTTGGTTCTCATCCTGTAATTTTTTCAACTCAGCATTCGGTAATAACATCGCATTTAAAAGTGCCTTCTGCCAGCTTCTAAACCCTACTGTCCATGCCGAAATTCTGTTAATGCTTGCATCAAAGAAATCAAGTGCCATATAAACACGGCTAAGTGCTTCACTTCTTACAATTTCTTTTGCCATTTCCTTTGTTTCATCGTCGAACAAAACTACATGATCAGAATCCCAACGAATTGGTCTCGTAATATGAAGCGCAATCTCAGGGAAAAAGCAAAGCAAAGCTGGTATTTTATCTGAAACCACTTCGGTCGGGTGGTAATGACCATTGTCCATAAGTGGCATGCACTTGTCTGCGTTTGCCGCAGCAAAGCTCAATGCAAATTCAGCAGACCCTGCTGTATATGCTTCAACCCCAATACCAAATACTTTTGATTCCACACAAGGCTTCACAAGATTGAAATCATAATCTTCCGAAAGAATCTGTTCAATAGAATCCTTATAGCGCATTCTTGGTCCCATTCTATCTGCTGGAATGTCCTTAAACCCATCTCCTGTCCAGATATTCATGACACATGGAATTCCAGTTTCTTTTGCAAAATAATTGGAGATTCTGATACAGGCCTTTCCATGTTCGATCCAGAATTTTCTTGTGTCTGCATCAGGGCTTGAAAGAGTAAGACCATCTTTTACTTTGTCATGAGAGAAAAAAGTAGGATTGAAATCAATTCCAATGTCATGTTTCTTTGCAAATTCAACCCATTTTGCAAAATGCTTGGGTTCAAGTTTGTCTCTGTCCGCAAACTCTCCTTCTTCAAAAATTGCATAACATGCATGGAGGTTCAACTTGATTTTACCTGGAACCAGTGAGATAACTTTCTCAATATCATCCATGAGTTGTCCCGGTGTTCTTGCTTTTCCAGGATAATTGCCTGTTGTCTGAATTCCCCCTGTCAGAGCACCTTCGTGATCAAAACCACCAACATCATCACCCTGCCAGCAGTGTAAGGAAACTGGAATTTCTTTTAATGCTGCCATGACAGCTTCTGTATCTACACCTATTTTTGCGTATAACTTCTTTGCGGATTCATATCTTTCGTTCATCGTAACTCCCATCTGCGCGCTTTTGCACACCTTTCCATACAATTCTCTAAAACAGCTGATTTTGTTCCTAACATTTTTATAATTATTGATACAAATTATAAACCACCATCAAAAAAAAAATAAGGACACCATTTGTATAAAAAAGCGTCCTTATTTGTTTTGACATTACTTTATCAGTGATGTTTTTAATGTGGCATTTACTCTGTATTCTCTGGGTGACATTCCAAAACGTGCCTTGAATATTCTATGAAAATAACTCAGGTTCTCATACCCTACATCTACCCCAATATCTGCAACAGAAAGTCTTGTTTTTTCAAGCAAAAAACACGTCTGGGACATTCTTTTATCCTGAATCAGCTCCGTATAATTCTTTCCAGTCAGTTTTTTTACCAGACGGCTCATATTTGCAAGATCCATATTCTGCAATCTGGCAAATTCAGACAACTCACCTTCCCTATAATGCTCTTCCACATATCGGTAGATTGCCAGCAGAATTTCCTGCTCATAATGATCCTTTCCAACCGTAATCCTCTCTGTGCTATTTAATAAATGTAAAAACAATAACCCCATTGTCATCTGGTTCATACTTCTTTTACCTGGCTGTCTGTTCATGATTGTCCAAACAAGATTCTCGACCAGATTCTGAATCGGCAAAATGTCAGAAACTTTAAAATGAAGGTATCCAATGCTTCCCTGCCTACTTTGAAGACATCCAATCACAAATTGCCGGATTGGACTTTCGTCCTCCTCTAACAGTTGCAACGTATGGTCAAAGAACTCGGGAAGAATAATAAAATTGACAGCAATATCGCTTTTCTTTGCCGGATAAATCTCCTGAACAGCATTTTGATTTAAAAACAACAGCTCTCCTTGTTGTAAAAACACTTCATCCCCATTAATTACGTGATGTGTACTTCCCTGACACATATAAATCACTTCCACATAGTTATGTGTATGTCTTGGGAAATGTACAAACCGCGTGTGCGTTCTGACTTGAATTAATTTGCCCGAATCAAGCAATTTGGCAGAATCAATGACACTATCAGCTTTGGTCATATATCTGTCCTTTTCAATTTCCATCGATCCGTTTAAAATATCCTGTTCTTCTTCTGTTATCACTGACAATTGTTCAATAATCGTCTGATTCATGTTTGCCTATACTCCTGTTATTTTGCCTGCTCTTCCCACTTGTAAGCAGTAGGAATCAATAAAACGGAAGAAATCGAATCTCTTGCAATATTCTGACTGACTCCACCGACAAATAATTCATCCACAAAACCACGACCCTGGTTTCCCATAACGGTCAATGTCACTCCATTTTCACGAATAAATTTATTCAATTCATATTTTGGCGAGCCATAGACTAGAACGGTATCTACTTCATCGCAGCCTCTCTTAATTAATGCTTCCTTTAATTGCAACAGCCTCTGTTTGTCGATTTTATTGAATTTATCCAATTGCTCAACAAGATGTGGTTCAATCCTCGTCTTTTCCTGCACATGAATGATTGATACTTTATTTAAACCCCTCTCCACCATCTGCTCCACAGCATGAAACGCAACTCCTGCATTATCCGAAAAATCAGTGGCAAATAAAACATGATCTGTCAATTCCAGCTCTTGCGTTTCTTCTGCGCTTTCCCTAATCAGCAGAACCGGTTTATCAGCATGTTCAATTACTTCATATGCTGCATCCGCAAAAGGATACCCAGTTATTCTATCTTCCTTACGGGCTGCAACAACGATCACATCACATGATTCTTCCATCGCTATTTTATTAATTTCCTGTTTGATAAATCCATTTTTTATTCTCGTTTCAACCTGATATCCCTGTTCTTCAAGTATGTTTTTCTGGCTCTGCAGGTTTTCTTCCATAATGGTATCAAGAAACGCCGAAACTTCCTGCGTTGTCTCTTTTGGATTGATACACTGTACTAAAATGCACTTCTTTGCACCGAGCTTTTGAAGTCCACCAAGATATCGAAACATCTCATCGGCATTTGGCATGATTTCTGATGCAACAACCATTTTTTCTATCATGTAATTCCCTCCTCGTTTCAGAAAGTAAAAACCGCCCAATTGGACGGTTTCATGATTAGTCAAACTACAGCGTTTTCCAAAACACGCTTGATTTTGCTTCTTTCTATTAACTTGCCTGTTCAAAAATGCTATTCTTTCCTATATTATAGCATAATTATTCTAATTGTATATGAAATCATGTCATTATTCTTTTACTACTTATTAATAGTAGAATAATATTATATTTTAGATGCCAATTCATCCAGCACTTCATTTTCTCCAATAATAATCAAAATATCATCCTCTGCAATCACTTCATCCGGTTCTGGGTTAATATTCAGATTATCATGTTTCTTAATTCCGATTACATTAATTCTGTAAACCGCCCTCAGATCAAGCTCTTTGAGCGTCTTCCCATACCACTCAGGAAATGCTTCTAATTCCATCATACTATAGACCGCGGATAATTCTATCGCATCAAACAGATTGTTCATCATTAGATTATTTGCGATTCTGATTCCGGTTTCCTTCTCCGGAAACACAATCTTATCTGCTCCAACTTTTTTTAGGATTTTCGCATGAATTTCTGTCTGTGCCTTTGCTAAAACATACGGAACACCCATTTCTTTTACAAGGATTGTAGCAAGAACACTCGCTTCGAGACTCTCACCCATTCCAATAATTGCACCATCAAAGTTACTGATTCCAAGACTCTTAAGAGCATCGGGATCTGTCACATCCGCTCTGACTGCATAGGTGACATGATCTGCCACATCATTAATTAATTCTTCATCATCATCGATTGCAAGTACTTCGCAACCACACTCTGCAAGTGTCATTGCAACACTTCTGCCAAATTTCCCCATACCTAAAACCACAAATTGCTTCTTATGCATTTTCGTATTCTAACCTCTCTCTTTTATCCAATTAATACACCTTCCTGTGGAAGACTACAGAATATTTTCTTTTGTTTTTGCGGATTCATAATCAATGCAATCGTGATTGGACCGATACGACCAAGATACATCGTGATGACAAGGATCATCTTACCAATCCATGATAATTCCATCGTCATACCCCTACTTAGTCCAACCGTAGCAATCGCCGAAGTAGTCTCAAACACTGTATCGATAAATGATGCCCCTTCTGAAACCGCAAGTAAAAACGTAGAAAGCAGTAAAATCATAAAACTAAAACACGCTACTGCAAGTGCCTTCTTGCAATAAGCAAATTCTATTTTTCTCGAAAACACTTCTGTTTCCTGCTTTCCTTTTATCACAGCAAGCGTTGTAAAAATCAAGATTGCAACCGTTACTGTTTTAATACCTCCTGCAGTACCAGAAGGAGATCCTCCAATAAACATAAGCACAATACATAAGAATGCAGTTGACTCCTTCAAACTGGACTGGGAAATCGTCAGAAATCCAGCTGTCCTTGTTGTCACTGATTGAAAAACGGACGCCATGACTTTACTTGGCATACCAAGGTCACCAATTGTACTTTGGTTCGAGAACTCCAGTATAAAAATCAGAATCGCTCCCCCCAATATCAAAACAGAAGTTGTAACAATTGCAATTTTTGAATGTAATTCCATTTTTTTTAAAGAAAGTCTTGGATCCATTTTTTCCTTTAGAATTCGTTTGACTAATCGGATTAAATCCCACCATACAGGAAATCCAATACCACCTGCTACAATCAGAACCATTGTAGTCAGATTGATTAATGGATTATTAACATATCCCGCAAAACTATTCTCACCAATAATATCAATTCCCGCATTACAAAAGGCAGAAATGGAATGAAAAACAGATTTCCAAATTCCAAGCGGAATCCCATATTCCGGAATAAACTGAAATGAGTAAAGAATCGCACCGATCGCTTCAACAAGCAGTGTCCCTTTTAAAACTTTTATGGTTAGCTTTACCAGTCCGCCCAGTGTGTTCATATTAAAGGCATCCTGTATCAAGATCCTTTCCTTTAATGTGATTCTCTGGTGCAATAAAAGTAAAATCGATGTTGTCACCGTTACGACTCCCAATCCTCCAAATTGAATCAACAAAAGAATTACAAATTGCCCAAAATAATTCCAGTGTTCTAACGTAACTACCGTTGTAAGACCCGTCACGCAAATAGCTGAGGTTGCGGTAAATAAAGCATCAATGGGTGAAGTCATTCTTCCCAATTTGGATGCAATAGGAAGACACAGCAACAGTGTGCCACTAAAAATCGCTACCAGGAAACCAAATCCAATTATTTGTGTGGTAGACAATTTTCTTCTCATTTTCGTTAACATGATTTTTCTTCTTTCTATCTGATAAAATCAGTAATATTCTGAATGCATAGATATGATTATAATCAAACCACCAGAAAAAGCAAGTCTTTTATAATAAGGTCTACTTTTCAAGGAATAAACGCAAACCGTCAAGCAAAGTTGGAACCCATACCGTATAATGGTCCGTCCCTTCATATATTTGAAAGCCAAGTTGAAATTCCTGGTAATCTCTGCTTTCAACTATTTCGACAAATTCTTTAATTGGTTGCTGGAAATATGTATCTTCCTCAAATTCACCCACCGAGAGATATACATTGGCTGGCAGCTTTTTTGACCTTAAGGAATACTCGGATTCTAAATCATTCAATGATTCCCCTTTGGTACTTTTCCAAAAAGTCGGACTTGCCAAAATATAATTTCGAAAAATATTCTGTGTCAGACCATCACTTTGGAACAGACTATATAGCATAAAATATCCACCATAGGAGGCCCCACAGAATGTTCGATTTGAAGAATCCACATTAAATTTGGCCTCCATGTATGGAATTACACCCTTCACAATCATAGTAAGAAACTCATCCGGTGCAACCAGAAGATCCCTCTCTCTAATCACATCAAAATTGTAATCATCTGGATACCCAATTCCAATCAAAATGAATTCTTTTGTTTTGCCAGTAACATACAGCTGTCGCATCGCTTCATAATCTCCACGGCGCCAATAGCAATCAGTCAAATACACAACAGGATACATCTGATTTTCATCGTAATTTTCCGGCAGGCACACATCTATCACAAAAACATCATCAATGTTTTCCGGATAAACATAGGTCTGTTCCCATAGTTCACGCTCTTCCGTCTGACCAATTCCCAACTTATAGCCATCCTGTTCCCATACTGTGACTTCCTGCTCTGTTTCCTGTTCTGTTTTCTGCTCTATTTCTTGTTCTGTTTCTGTTACAGTTTCCTGTTCTGTTTCCGTTACACTTTCTTGTTTTACTTCTTCTCCATTTTCCGCTTGGTCAAGTGCCTGCGTTGCCTGATCCTGATCATTTTGTTTTATGAGTCGTGCTCTGATTGGCGTATATACAACCACAAACAGCACTCCAAGTAGAAGTAATAAAAAAAGAAAATTGACTGTCATTTTCACAATTCTTTTTTTCTTATCCATAAAATTATCGCCCCCTAATGAAATACATTATACTACTATTCTTTGAAAATTTCTTTAGAAAACAAATTTTTACATAGAAAAAGCTCCAGACTTTTATTCGTCTGAAGCTCTTACTGCGGGAAAAGGGACTTGAACCCTCACGTCGTTGCCAACACTAGATCCTTAGTCTAGCCTGTCTGCCAATTCCAGCATCCCCGCATCTTATCGCGTGAGTTTTCGCTCACTCGTATGATTATATAGTAATTCATTTTATTCGTCAAGAATAATTTTTGGATTTTTATGGAATGTTCTTTCCTGTATTCTTGTCTGTTTTTTTGTCCATTTTTTTATCTGATTTTTTCTCAGTTTCTTTCTGGTTCATTCCATCAATCAACTTCTCAATTAAAAGTTTTTTAACATAAACATCAAAGCTTAAGGTACTGATAAAGGAGAACAATTCTAAGAACTCCTTGTTCTCTTCCGGGGCATCTTCAAACACTGCCTTAGACTGCTCGTACGTTTCTTGAATATGCTGCTTAAATGTTTCAACTCTATTTGCTTCCACAGCTACAATTTTTTCATAAATGTCTGTGAGCGAATAAGCATCTTTATTTCCAAAGAACTCTTCCGTCAAAGGATTTAAGATACTTTGTATATCGTGAATTGACAAAAGCCCTTTATAATAGTATATAAATATTAAAATAAGCACATGCTCTTTAGAATATTTCTTTTTTACAGGTGGGGGCAACAGATTGTTCTTGGCATAATTATTAATCATTGTTTTGGTCAGTATCTTATCTTCTCCTGGATATCTGCTGGCATTTTTCAATTTCTTGTCCATGAGTGTAGTAACCTGGTCCATATATAAATCAATATTGGGAATCTCATCTGTTTTAATATAACTGATTCTGTCCATACTGCTTAAAATACTACTTAATAGATCATCCATATCAATTGTCATCTGAAAACTCCCTTCCTAAAACACTAACTATTTATTTTATTATATAGTATTGAAAACTACATAGCAAGTACTTCTCTCATTTGACCTATCTCATTCTCTCATTTAAGCTA
>CANRNK010000111.1 GCA_947631985.1 uncultured Lachnospiraceae bacterium
GTCGGACTGCCATAGATATCAGCCAGGAACCGTAGAAGTTGTTTCTCCTCAACTGTAAATTCAAAATTGCCATCTTTATTCACAATAATATTAAAGTCACTCACAATTTCATCACTGTTTTCTTCAATCATACGAATTAATGTGAGTAAGGTGGCATTTAAGTTTTTATTTTTATCTTCTCCAGATTCATAGACATCTTCTATTGTAACCGAATATGCGAGCTCATTATAGGCAAGTCGCTCACCATTTCTATCATAAATATTTCCGCGAGTGCTTGAGATGGTTCTTTCTTTACGAATCTTCAGTTTGAAATTATTCAGATATGATTCGCCTTCAACAATCTGGAGTTGAAAAAGTCTCGAAACAAGCATCGCACTTAAAACAGTAAACAGAATAATGAGTACAAATATTCTTGACATAACCAGATTGATAATACTGTTTTTAATATCTCTAAACAAATTTAGGGTCACTCCTTTTTGCCGGCTGATCGAACCATTTGTTGATTCTCAAAATAATAGGATAAAATACAATCGTAATTGCAAGGGTATACACTATTTCAGGTAAAATAATATTGATAAAATAAAATCCAATATCAAATCTTCCACGCAATAAAAACAACAGGCAATAAGTTACAACACAATAAGCCAAGTTACTCGCAGCAATTAAAATCAGTGGAAGCTTAATGTCCTGTGGATAGAAAATCTTTCGAAAAGAACCATTCATATATCCGATATACATATAGATTAAGGCATAAAATCCTAATGCATCGCCAAAAAAAACATCATAGAGCAGACCAGAAAAAAATCCAATCAACATCCCATTCTTTTTTCCACGCATAAATCCAAAGGAAGACGTCAGTATTATCATTAGATTCGGACCAATTCCACCCAATGTAACTTTTTGAAAAAAAGTGCTCTGCAATGTAAAAAATGCCAATATCATAAATGCAATTGTAATGTTTTTTTTCATAAAACGACACCTATCTATTTATTCTGGTTGTTGCTTTAATTTTTTGATAACTAGAACTTCTTCCAAATGTTCAAAATCTACTGCAGGTGTTACATTGCCTGACTTCGTAAGATTATTAGAATCTGTCTGTATTTCACTAATGTAACCGATTAAAATACCGGGCAGATATTTATTGCTGATATGTGAAGTGACAATCTTATCACCTGGCGCCACCTGACCAGCGCTATCAACTAACTGCGAAAATGAAATGACTCCTGATTTCATTAATTCAAGATTACCAGATACAATTAAATTGTCTGATGTTGCCAATATCATTGCACTAACATTTGAATTGTCATGAATAATAGAGGTGACCCTTGACCAGTTTGGACCTGCGTTGGTAATAATCCCAACAAGACCGTTCCCTGCAATGACATTCATGTCAATCCCAATTCCATCTTCTGTTCCCTTGTCAATTAAAAAGGAATGAAACCAGTTTCCAGAATCTCTGCCAATAATTCTGGCACCTGTTTTTTCATAATCTGCATACTGTTCATCAAGCTCATATAATTCCCGCAAATGATTCAATTCATATTTTTCCTGCTGTAACTCAGTAATCTGAATTGACAATTCATCCACTTGCTTTTTTAATGTTTCATTTTCCTGTAATACAACGCGTAACTGAGCCAGTTCTTCGCTACGGTTTGAAAGCCAGCCCCCGACTGAGCTGACTCCCCTTTGAAATGGAACAACAACATATCCACTTACAGTGCTAAGTGAGCCACCCAGGTAATCTGTTGTAAACGTAATGCCCATTACAACTATACACAAAAAAGTTAAGATCAAAAGGAGATATTTACTCTGTATTGTAAATTTCTCCCGTTTCCTTTTCACAACAGGACTCATTTATTTACTCATTCCTTCTATCGTATAAGCGATTGATTTATACTGTTCTTCTTTGATAATCTTAGAGATACCATTCACGACACTTGTCATTGGGTTGTCTGCAAGATTTACCTTTAATCCGGTACCATTACTTACCAGTTCATCCAGATGGTTCACCTGTGATGCGCCGCCTGTCAGATAGATTCCATGTCGATAAATATCTGCTGCAAGTTCCGGTGGTGTTCTCTCTAATATCACCTTTACATTATCAATAATGGTGTTGAAATGTTCACGAAGCGCATTGTTTACAATCTGTGGTGGGATTTCCTTCTCTACCGGAAGTCCTGTCACAATATCACGACCGTATACAACCGCACTTTCTCCCTTTTTCTCAAAATCGCGTAAAGAAATCTTTACCTTTTCTGCAGTTTTCCCGCCAATCAGCAGACTGAATTCATGTCTTACTGCATTTTTGATTGCTTCATCAAATTTATTGCCCCCAATTTTAATCAGACGGCTCAGTACGATTCCACCAAGAGAAAGAATTGAAATCTCAGTTGTATCAAATCCCACATTAACAACCAGAACACCCTGTGAATTTTTAACATCTATTTCCATTCCCAAACCATCTGCAATCGCTTTTTCAACTACTTGAATTTTTTTTGCCTTTACATTTGCATCTTTAATAAGGTCATAAAATGCCCTTTTTTCGACTTCTGTAATATCCGTTGGAACTGCCACAATGTAGTCTGCTGATTTTGCAGCTCCTTTACTGATATCTGCCAGAAAGTATTTCAGGAGCATCTGCATACTTTTGATATCTGCAATGACACCATTCACAAGTGGGTAGGATATCTTAATATTGCTTGGTGCTTTTTCATACATATCAAATGCAGAATCCCCATATGCAAAAAGATCTTTTTTATTTGCGATTGCAATCATATTCCGCTCGACCATAATCTTATCTTCTGTTCTGCTGTAAATCTTAATATTGCTGGTACCCAGATCAATACCATATGTACAATTAACCATATATCTAATTCCTCCATTTATTTCGTTTGAAACATATTCTGTTCTTTCAAACTGATATATTTATTATCTCCAATAATGATGTGATCAAGCAAAGGCACCCCTATCATTTCTGAAGCTTCATACACTTGTAACGTTACTAAAAGATCCTGTTTACTTGGCCTCGGATCGCCACTTGGATGGTTGTGGAGCAATAGAACCGAGACCGCATTGTTTCTTAATGCAATTTTGAATATTTCACGTGAGGATAAAAGGGAAGCATTTACAGTCCCCTTAGAAATAATTTCACTGCACAGCAATCGATTCTTATTGTCAAGCATTAAGAGCAGAATGCACTCCGTTGTCATATGTCGCAAATCCTCCATAAAGTAATCTGCTACGGTGGAGGGTTTGTCCATTTTAAGATCATGATATGCTTTTGATTTGGACATTCTTCTTGCAAGTTCTGAGATACATTTAATTTTAACTGCTTTTACCATTCCAATTCCTTTGATTGACATAAGGTCAGCAATCGTAATGGAGTGTAAGGCAAGCAACCCTTCCGGGTGCTGTTTTAATGATAGAATCTTTTTCCCAAGTTCTGTGGAATTCGTTTCCTTCGTCCCAGTCCTTAAAATAATTGCCAGCAATTCTGCATCGGTAAGTGAATCTGCCCCAGATCTTATGAAGCGTTCATATGGCATTTCTTCCGGACCCATAGTCTGATTGCTCTTGGCTACCGTTTTGTTCATGATTTCCTCCTTGAGTGCTTGTCTCCGGACATACTCTGCAAGGTTGGTAACCGTTTTACAAATCATTCATTTTATTATAAAAAACGATATATTATAATACCTATAATAATTCCAATAATACTAGAAACTGTAATTTTGATGGTCATCGCAAATGTAACCGTCATAATCCCAAGATCAAGTAAAAATGGACTCGTCAAACCAAATGTCTGTCCGTAATTGAGCCATGTATTTGGAAACAGAGTCCCAATTAATCCACCAATTACAATCCCTGCCAGAATCATCAAAAAACAGGACCATCGATTTTTGCCTTTCATTCTTACCCTCCAGTCAATTAGAATCCGTTCATTTTGTCAAATGTCTGATTGCATAACTAGTAATAGTTTATCACAAATCAAAGTGACTGTATACCTTAATGAGAATATTCCAAACTTGAAACCATTAAGATTTTCCTAAGAAAACATCTTCCAGAATCTCTTGATTTAATAGCATCTGCAACGATTTCAACACACCAAGCTTCGCATGTGGAAAGGTAAGTCCACCCTGCAAAAACACAGTATAGGGTGGCTTTATTGGTCCATCAGCGCTCAATTCTATGGAAGAACCCGAAACAAAATTCCCGGCTGCCATAATAACCTGGCTATCGTATCCTGGCATATCCCAGGGTTCTGGTGAAACATAACTATCAACTGCTGAGGCAGACTGGATTCCTTTACAAAAAGCGATTACCCCTTCAGCTGAGCCCAGCGTAATCGACTGAATAATATCGTATCTCTCCTGTATTCCATTCGGGAACACTGAATATCCAGCTTTTTCATACAAACAGGCAGCAAAAATCGCACCTTTTAAAGCAGCTGCCGTAACGGTTGGTGCCAAAAATAATCCCTGATAAAAAGAGGGTAGAATTCCAAGCGAAGCTCCAACCTCTTTTCCAAGTCCAGGTGAAGTTAGCCTGTAAGCAGCATTTTCAACATATTCTTTTTTTCCAACAAGATACCCACCTATTGGTGCAAGTCCACCCCCTGGATTTTTGATCAAAGAGCCTACTGTTAAATCAGCGCCCACATCTGTTGGTTCTATTGTCTGAACAAATTCTCCATAACAGTTATCAACCATACAAATGATATCGGATTTGATTGACTTAATAAATTGAATCAATTCCCCAATCCGTTCAACTGACAAGGTTGGTCTTGTCTGATATCCTTTGGAACGTTGTATCGTTACCAGTTTCGTTCGAGAGTTAATTGCCTTTTTGATCCCTTCAAAATCAAACTCTCCACCATCAAGCAGGTCTACCTGGCGATAGGAAATTCCATACTCACTAAGTGATCCTCTGGATGGTCTGATGCCGATTACTTCTTCCAGTGTATCGTATGGTTTCCCAACTGGCGAAAGCAACTCATCTCCCGGCCTTAAATTCCCAAATAAAGCAAGTGCCAGTGCATGTGTTCCGCATGTGATCTGTGGTCTCACCAGTGCATCCTCACATCCAAAAAGAGAAGCATAAACTGCTTCCAGTGTATCCCGTCCAATATCATTATAACCATAGCCAGTCGTCCCAAGAAGACATGCCTCACTGACGCGATTCGTTTGCATTGCATGAATCACTTTCATTTGATTATATTCTGCAATTCTATCTATTTCTAAAAATCTCTCCTGCAATTCCAGAAGAACTTTTTCTCCAAAGAGAAATACGTTCTCACTTACATTGCACTCTTTATAAATTTTATAGAGTTGGTCTTGGTTCATGTTCAATTCTCCTTATCATTTCTTCCAAAATACATTCTTCCTCATATGCGTACTCTTCTTTGTGAAACCATTCCACATCAGGTTCTCTTTTAAACCAGGTTAATTGTCTTTTTGCAAAATGTCTTGTATCACGTTTTATCTGATAAACCGCTTCCTCCAAAGAAATCTGTCCCGATAAATACAAAGCAATTTCTTTATATCCCAGCCCTTGCATGGATACCATTGTCTGGTCACACCCCTGTTGAATCAATCTTCGCACTTCCTCCACCAAACCCTGTTCCATCATTTCATCCACTCGTTGATCAATCTTTCGATATAAATCTTCTCTTTTTTCTGTTAATACAAAATAATGAAACTCATACGGGGAGTTACGATTGCGTTCTTCCTGATTATGTTTTGAAATCGGCTCTCCTGTCTGCTGATAGTACTCTAGTGCCCTAATAACACGTTTGCTATTGTTTGCATGAATCAAGTCCGCAGAGACCGAATCAATCTGCCTTAACATTTCATGTAATCGTTCACTTCCTTGTTCTCTTGCAATTGCTTCAAGTTCCCTCCGGTACTTATTGTCCTCCTGATTCTCGGTAAAGTGAATGTCATAAAGAACTGCCTGAATATAAAACCCAGTCCCTCCAACAATGATTGGGATTTTATTTTTTTTCTGTATTTCATCTATGGCTGCTTTTGCAAAGGTTGAAAATTTCACAACATTAAAATCTTCCCATGGCTTGCAGATATCAATTAAATGGTGCTTAATCCCCTGCATCATGGAAGGTTTGATCTTCGCAGTTCCAATATCCATAGTTTCATAAACCTGCATAGAATCGGCGGAGATGATTTCTCCGCCGATTCTATCAGCCAGTTTCAGTGATAATTGAGTCTTGCCAACCGCAGTTGGACCGGTCAATATGATGAGTTGTTTTTTTTCAGACATCGTTTCAACCTTTCATCCTTCTAAAGAATTCTTTTGAATTTCTTTTCTATTTCATATTTTGACATTGATATAATGGTAGGCCTGCCATGCGGACAATTATATGGATTTTCAAGCCTCATAAGTTGGTCAAACAATGCATTGAATTCCTCTTCTTTCATCGCCTGATTTCCCTTGACTGCTGCCTTACAGGACATAGATGCTATTTTTTCTAATATGACAGAGGGTGCTTTCGACTGTCCACCTTTGCCAAAATACTCTGCCAGTTCGTCAAGTGTCACCAAAAACATTTCTTTTGCATTGGATCCGTATAATTCCATTGGGATGGCTCTGAGGGTGTAATCGTTTCCTCCAAAGCAGTCTATTTCAAATCCAAGAGACAAAAATGCATCTTGATGATTCAGGAAGGTATCTTCTTCCTTCCCTGTCAGCTTCACCACAAGTGGTGGATTGATGTTTTGTGACAGTACTTCTCCTTGCTTCATCTGTTGAAGCAGAGACTCATATTTTACCTTTTCATGTGCCGCATGCTGGTCAACCATAAATAGCTTGTCCGAATATGCAATCATCCAATACGTAGAAAAAAGTTGTCCTAGAATTTGATATGATTCTTTTGCATTTATTTGAAGTAACTGTTCTTGAAAAAATCCTAATTGCTCCGCTTTTTCAACAATAATCTGCTCTTTTGGTTTTATGATATTTGAAATATTTTCTTCATTTTTTGGTACTTCAGTACTATTTATTGTTCCAAGCACCTTGGAAAGGACTGTGTTTTGCAGGATATCATGCATTTCCTGGTTTTCTTGCGATTCCTGAATACTTGGTGATTCCTGCGTAACATAACTCTGCCTCTCTTCCCCTACCTGATTAATTCTGTTTATTTCAAATGGTTCGGGAACCCGCTGCACTTTTTGGACTAATTTTGGTTCTTGTTCAAATTTTAGATCAATTGGAACCTCCTGAATCAGATCAGTCTGTCTTAACGCTGTCTGGATTGCTTTAAGAAAAGAGTCAAACACCATATTCTGCTGTTCAAATCGCACTTCCATTTTTGTCGGATGTACATTGACATCTAATTTATGTGCCTCCATTTCCAAATGTAATACCGCAAAAGGAAATTTGTGTAACATCAGATACGGAGAAAATCCTTCTTCTAACGCCTTGGACAACAAATTGCTCTTAATATATCTCTGGTTTACAAAAAAAGTTTCAAAATTACGGTTCGCTCTATTTAGCCCTGGTTTCCCCAGGTAACCATTCATCGTAAATAATTCATTTTGAAATTGAACTTGTGTTAAATCACGAAGAATCTCTTTCCCATATATTTTATAGATGACATCTTTTAAATTGTGATTGCCAGCAGTATGAAATTTCTGACTTCCATTTACAAGATAAGAAAAAGAAATATCTGGTCTGGATAACGCGATATGTTCCATCATATCAGTAATATAACTTGCCTCAGTCTGAGGTGTTTTTAAAAATTTTTTTCTGGCTGGGGTATTAAAAAATAGATTTCGAATAATAAAAGTGGTTCCATTTGGAGCCCCAATCTCTTCAAACCCCAGTTCTTTTGAGCCTTGCAGCTGATATCTGATTCCAGTTAGTTCCTCTTTTGTCTTGCTAATACATTCAACCATGGATACTGCCGATATACTAGCTAGCGCTTCTCCTCTAAACCCAAGGCTAAGGCAACCAGCCAGATCCGATACTGTCTCTATTTTACTAGTTGCATGTCTTAAGAAAGCCCTTTTCATTTGCTCATTTTCAATTCCATATC